>CAVEQA010000071.1:0-8096 GCA_963617725.1 Paludibacteraceae bacterium | reverse complement strand
ATTTTATTTAGC
The DNA here is from genome assembly GCA_963617725.1 of Paludibacteraceae bacterium. Classification (GTDB taxonomy): domain Bacteria; phylum Bacillota_I; class Bacilli_A; order RFN20; family CAG-288; genus Enterosoma. Next base: position 8,084 of record CAVEQA010000071.1, on the reverse strand, counting down.
TAGTGGTAGATATCACAAAATGATGTTACCAATAGCTGAAAAATTGAATATCAAGACACCACTTGTATCTGCAAATGGTGGTTTGATCATCAACCAAAATGGAAATATCATCAAAGAATTTCCAATTGATGAAGAAATACTTAAAGAAATATTAGAGCAGTTATTCAACGAATATAAAGATAAAATTGGTTTGCATATCTACGATTCTAAGAATTGGTACTGCAATTCAACAACCAATCAATTCTTCGAAAAAGAATATAGAGTAGTGAAGACCTATCCTGATTATACAAATTCTGATTTGAGATTTGCATCTTCTTTAAAGATATCAAAATTTCTTCTTTTTTCTACAAAGGAAATATGCGATTATCTCTATCTAGATTGGAAAAATAAATACGGAAATAAATTGAATTTATTCCACGAAAAACCACAGATGATTGAAATATTCTCTAACAATGCTTTTAAAGGTGTTGGTGTCAAAGAAATCTGTAAAGAATTCAACTATGATTTAAATGATATCATGTGCGCTGGTGATACTAAATTAGATGAGAGCATGCTAGAAGTAGCCGGATATAAAGTAGCGATGGAAAACGCTTCTTTTTCGTTAAAAGAAAAAGCCAATATCATCGCATCACACACAGATGATAATGGCCTTGCCAAGCTTTTAAATCAAATAACTTCAGAAATCACTAATCAATAGGACCGCCTGTCCAAGTTCTTCCTTCAGTGATCAATGTTAATAGCAACGATAATCCATGGAAGATTATGATTATGATCAATAATCTCATATAGACATTTCCGTGAGATCCTAGAACCATCATAACTGTGAATAATATTACAACATAGTAGTAAATATATTTGAAATCTCCTGGAAAGAAAAGAGATGATACAAATGATATCGGAGCTAAGAAAGAGATGACGAGCAGCAATTCTGACATCGGTAAATTCTTGATATCGCCACTGTTTAAATAAAAATATATTATTACCAAAGTCAATGCGATAAATGAAAAGATTCTTGCAGTTCTTGATAATTTGACAGCTTTGATTCGACTGACCATCGAATTGCTTTCATCCATTTGTCTTATCTTTATTTCGATATCTTTATTGATATCACCGCCATTTAAGAAATCATACGGAGAATCCATATTCGTTTTTTCACTGGTCATTATTTTACTTTTTTGATATTTGTAAAATGATTTTGCAAAAAATATCAAATTGATAATCAAACAGATGCTCGCCAAGACAATTTCGGTATAAAAGATTCCAGCTAAATTATGTTCTTCTAGATAAGGAATATTTGAAGGATGTAAGAATGAATTTGCATTGCTCAATAATCCAAACAGACAAGAAAGAAAATAAAACCATGTCGTTCTAATAGGTTTATAGAGTGTAAATAATCCAATACCAATATCGATACCTAAAACACAAAGGCAAGAGATAGAAAGGCTCAGTGAATAATTAGATTCTGTCATACTATATAGAATAATTGAAGGTTCAATAAGACATACAACTAAGAAAATGAAAACAGTGAGTCTATTGAAATTATCCATTCTTAAAAGTAGATAGAGCCATTTATATTTTTTCTTTTTCATAACATGAATTATACTTAGTTTTTTAACAAAGTAATACACTTTCTAAAAAAATATAAATATTTTTGATATTCTTGGCTTCCGTTTCAATAAAATGACAAATTCTAGTGTATAATATTATGGTATTTGAAAGAGGGAAAATAGCGTGGCTTATCTAGCTTTTTATAACAAATATAGACCGCAATCCTTCGATGAAGTAGTCGGTCAAAAACCTATCGTTGAAACTTTAAAAAACGCATTGAAAGAACAAAAAATCGCTCATGCATATCTTTTTTGTGGCCCAAGAGGTACAGGAAAGACAACTATGGCCCGTCTTATGGCCAAAGCCTTGAACTGCAAAGAAGGCTTAGGATGTCAATGCAACAATTGTGATTCATGTAAATCAATAACAAGGGGTGATCATCCTGATGTCATTGAAATCGATGCTGCTTCAAATTCAACTGTAGATAGCGTCAGAGATTTGATAGGCAATGTCAGTTATCAACCTATCATGTCACCATATAAAGTCTATATCATCGACGAAGTTCACAATATGTCAGAAAGTGCCTTCAACGCCCTTTTAAAAACATTAGAAGAACCACCCTCATTCTGTGTATTCATTCTTGCCACTACTGACCCTGATAAAATTATTCCAACAATTCTTAGCCGTGTTCAACGCTTTGATTTTTCAAAAGTCACCAATCAAGACTTAGTGAAAAATATGGAAAACATTCTCAAAAAGGAAAATATCAAATACGATATAAAAGCCTTAGAAGCAGTCGCATCATTATCCGATGGTGGTGTCAGAGATTCATTGTCTTTACTCGACCAACTAGTATCCTATAGCGGAGAAGAAATAACTCTTGATGATGTAAATTCTCTCTTTGGACTTCTCTCTAAAGAAGATGAACTCAAGATATTATCACTCATTCATGATAAGAAAACTGATGAACTCATCACGATGGTCAGAGATAAATATCAAAAAGGAATGGATATCAAAAGATTGCATAGTGATTTGATAAACTTATATAAAGATCAAATATTATTCAAAACCACAAACAATCCAAAACTGTTATCAATCCTCACCGAAGACGATTGTTATAAATTCTCTGAAGATAATCTTCAAACCTTAGAACAGAACATTCAAATGTTGATAAAATCAAAACGAGAATATAGAAATGCAGATAATGATTTGAATCACTTTGAATTATCATTATTGGATGTTGTTTTAAAACCATCTTTGATGTTTGCTAAAAATGTTCAAGTAGCAAAACAAGAAGAACCAGTAAACACTTATGCTTCTAAACCAAGAGAAATCAAGGCGAGTAAAGAAAGCCATGAATTCAAACCAAAAGTTGAAGAAACAGTTGATGATAGTTCAATCGACTATAAGATGGATGATTTACTTAATATCATGGTCCGATCTACTTCTGCTGACTGTGTTGCAAAAAGAAAAGAGATTGGAAATAATTGGTCAAAATTAGAAGACTTATTTGCGACTGATAATGGATTTATAGCTAGAGCTTTGCAAAGTTCAACGCCTCGTTGTTTAGATGACGAAGACATCATCTTAGTCACCAATGATATGAGTTCAGAAATTTCTAAAATAAATAAGAAATCAAACCAAGAAAAGATAGCTAATATCACAAAGTCTATCTTTGATAAAGAATACAAGATATTATGTATCTCAACTAAAGAATTCAAACAAGCCATCATCGATTTCAAAGCAAAACGTGAATCACTAGTAAAAAGAGATACTTCGATTGATTTTGGTATCAAACCAAGAAAACAAAATTCGACTGATTTTTTCTCATCACTGATGAGTGATGAAGATTAGGAGGTAAACTATGGAAGATAAAAATTTAGAAAGAGCTAGAAATAGCGCTGAAGCAGCTGTCATGCAAGATAGAATCAAAGAATATCAAGAAAAGCTTAAAGATCTTCAAGCAAAAGAATATTCAGGAAAATATCAAGGAATCAAAATGACTTTAAATGGTGCTTGTTGTATGCAAAAAGTTGAAATCAATCAAGCATTTTATGAAACATGTTCTAAATCACAATTAGAAACAGCAATTCTTGTTTGTTTTTCAAACATCAAAGAAGCCATTGAAAGTGAAGCAAGAGAATTATCCGAACAATTACAACAAGAGATGATGCGTTTCCAATCAAGCGTATTGAATAAAAATTAATGGAACAGATTCAAGCTATAAAAGAGCTCATCGAATGCTATAAAAAATTGCCAGGAATCGGAAATAAAACAGCTGAACGTTTAGCATATGCGACTTTAGAATTATCCACAGAAGATAGAGATAAGTTTTTAAATGCATTTCTAAATGTCAATCAAAATGTCAAAAGATGTGATGATTGCGGTATTTTTTATGAGGACAAATGTCCGATATGCAAAGATGAAACAAGAAATAAAAAAATACTATTGATAATCTCAAATTCAAAAGATATCTATTCTATTGAAAGAACAAAAGAATATAACGGACTGTATTTTACACTCAATGGAACTCTCTCAGCTCTTCATAATAGAACTGCAGAATCCATCGGATTAAACAAATTGAAAGATAGAATTGTAAAAGATAATATTGAAGAGATAATTCTCGCACTTCCTACCGATTTAGAAGGTGAGACAACCTCATTATATATAACTAATATGTTAAAAGAAAATCCTGTCAAAGTATCTCGCTTAGCATACGGATTACCAGTGGGTACAAATCTTGAATATCTCGATGATTTGACAATCTCTCAATCTTTAAAAGGACGTGTCAATTTAAAATAAAGAAAGTAGGAAAAACATGAATAAAGGTTTATTTATAACATTCGAAGGATGTGATGGATGTGGAAAAACTACCGCAATAACAAATGTAGATAGAATATTAAGCGATAACAATATCGAACACATCTTGACAAGAGAACCAGGTGGCAGCAGAATCGCCGAAGAGATAAGAAATATCATTCTCGATAAGAAGAATGTCGAAGAAGATTGTCGTACTGAAGCCCTTTTATATGCCGCAAGTAGAAGACAACACTTAGTCGAAAAAGTTCTTCCTTCTTTAAATGAAGGAAAACTTGTCATCTGTGATCGCTATTTAGATTCATCCCTAGCATATCAAGGCTATGCTCGTGGTATCGGAATTGATAATGTCATGTCAATCAATGCTTTCGCCATCGAAAATACTATGCCAGATTTAACTTTCTTTTTAGATTTAAGTCCGGAAGAAGGAATGAAAAGAATCAGCTCTAGAACTAGAGAAAGCGATAGACTCGACCAAGAAAAGATCACATTCCATCAAAAGGTTTATGATGGTTATAAAATCGTCAACGAAATGTTCAAAGATAGAATCGTAGTCATCGACGCAAGTAAAACAAAAGATGCTATCGCTAAAGAAATCGCTGATATCATTTTGAAGAAATTAGGTAAATAAAATGGATGAAGAGACTTTGAAGAAGTATGAGCCCCGTCTTTATCAGCTATTCACAAATAGTAGAAAAAAGAACCGACTCAGCAACGCCTATCTTCTATACGGAGATAAAAATGCCCCACTGAAAGATGTAGCTATGCTTCTTGCAGAGTCTTTAGCTTGCGAAAAAAGCATTGTAGCTTGTAAAAATTGTCCAAGCTGTCATCGATTTGAAGAAGGAATCAGACCTGATTTTGTCTTCATCGATGGTGAATATGAAGCCATCAAAAAAGAAGATATCTCAGCCTTGGAAGAAAAATTCGCTCTTTCAGCCCTAGAGAAAAATCATCATCTGACCTATGTAATTCATAGAATCGATAATATAACTGAAAAAGCTGCCAATGCCTTATTGAAATTCCTAGAAGAGCCAAAAGAAGGGCAAGTAGCCTTCCTAACCACTTACAATCTAGATCGAGTATTGAAAACTATTGTATCAAGAAGTTTGACAGTCAGAGTAGAACCTCTAGACTTAGTCGCTTTATATAACGACTTGCAAGAAAATCCTATCTCAGTTGGTAAGAAAAATATCTCTCTAAATCCATATCAAGCATATATTTTGACAAAATTTGCTTCTTCAAGAAAAGAAGCTGAAGAAATACTTCTTGTCGATAATTCATTCATAGAAGCTTGTGATACTATCGAAGTATTCTTAAATGACTTATCAGTTTCTTTAGATAGTGGAACTTATTCACTTTTACACTTTACAAATACGATAAAAGATGCTAAATGTTATCAGTGGATATTTCAAATTTTAGAAGTCATCATCGATGAAGTATTGTTGAATAGAATCGATGACGAAAATCCTCTTTCCAGTTTGATAACTGGATTGAAGAAAAATTCAAAAAACCTCATTGCTACAAGAAATGTTTTAGTAGAAGCCATCTCTCGTAAGCAAGCAAATCTCAACTCGACTCTTACCATCGTAAGAATCATCGATAGGTTGAAGAACGGAGAATAACATTATGATAACTTTATTAGGCGTACCATTTGATTTTATCGGATTGACTTATTTTCAAACATCAAAAGATGTGAATGTCGGAGAATTAGTTGTTTGTCAAACAGAACACGGAACCTTTGTTGGAGAAGTTAAGACAATAAGACAAGCAACTGATGAAGAAATTGCAAAACCAGATTTTGAAACACTCTTCCCACCGATTGTAAGAGTCGCCACTTTCCAAGACAAAGCTTTCTATAAAGATAGTTTTGAAAAACAGAAAAAGATAACTAAAACCACTCAAGAACAATCAAATCTATTGAAACTCAATATGAAAGTTTTAGAAGCTCATTTAGATGTTGATGATTCTAAGGTATTGATAACTTTCACAGCTGAGCAAAGAGTCGATTTTAGAGAGTTAGTCAAAATCTTAAATGGATTCTTCCATCTCAGAATTGAACTCAGACAAATCGGACCTAGAGATCAAGCAAGAATCATCGGAGGACTCGGTCCTTGTGGATTACCGCTTTGCTGTTCAACATTCTTAAAATCATTCGATGGAATCTCCATTGCAATGGCAAAAAATCAACTTCTATCAATAAACATCCCAAAACTATCTGGACAATGTGGTAAGTTGATGTGCTGTTTAAAATTCGAAGATGAAGCCTATGCTGAAATAAGACCATTATATCCAAAAATCGGTGAAAAATTCGAATATAAGAATTCAACTTTTGAAATCACCGGTCTCAATCTTTTAAACGACACAATCACAGCTTATAACGGAGAAACCTATGAAACCTTCTCCAAAGAAGATTTCGAAAGAGTCAAAAAAGGATTAGGAAAGAAAGAAACACCACTCATCAATTCAGATATCAATTCAGGAATCGATCTTTCAGGTCACGGAATTCAAGACACTAAGAATAGAATTGCTCAAATCAAAAATTTTGAAGAGAAAAGAAAGAATGATAAGAATAAAAATTCTAATCAGAACAATCAAAAACAGAATAAAAATCAAAAACAAAACAAGAATCAAAATCAACACTTTGATAAATACAAAAACAATCAAAATAGACACGGAAATAATAACAACCATCAAAACAATAAGAAACCAGCTTCTTCAAGTGGTTTTATCCCAGTTTCCTCTATTGCTGATAAATCGATCTTAGACATAAAACCGGTGACGAAAAATGATAAGAAATAATCCATATTCAAAAGAGAATAAAAACGGACTTGTAGCTCTTGTTACAACCCCGATTGGCAATTTAAAAGATATCACATATAGGGCTGTTGAATATCTAAAAGAAGCAGATATCATCGCTTGTGAAGATACTAGAAATACTGGGCTTCTACTCTCTCATTACGGAATCAAACCAAAAAAACTAGTCTCATTATATGCCCAAACCGAAATCAAAGGTGCTAAAGAACTTGTTTTAGAAGTCAAAAAGAAAAACTTAAAACTCGCATATTGTTCAGATGCCGGAATGCCAGGTATCTCAGATCCTGGCGCCATTCTTGTTCAAGCAAGCTATGAAGAAAATGTCCCAGTGACAATAATCCCAGGACCTACTGCTTCATTATCCGCCCTTGTCATTTCCGGAATTGATTCAGCAGATTTCACATTCTACGGATTTCTTCCAACTAAAAAAGGAGCTATCACTCAACTATTAGAGGAAGCAAAGGATAAAAAAGAATCCTTGATCTATTATGAATCACCAAAAAGAGTTGCCTCAACTTTAAAAATAATGTCAGAAGTCTTCGGTGATGATAGAGAAGTCTCTTTGATAAGAGAACTCACTAAAATCCACGAAGAAGTCATCCATGGCACGCTTAAAGAATTAGTCACAAATATTCAAGAAGAAGTCAAAGGTGAATGTGTGATCATCGTCAAAGGTTCTACATCAACAAATAAAGAACTCAGCGATGACGAACTCAAAAAGCTCATCAAAGTTCAGCTTAAAGAAGGCAAATCACTTTCAAGCATCGCAAAAGACTTACAAGCAGATACCGGAATCAAGAAGAATAAGATTTACCAAATCGGACTGACAATAAAATAATCTCCTAAGAAGATAGTCAAAATCTATCTTCTTTTTTTGGTTGTATGGAAAAACTTGTTATCAA
>CAVEQA010000070.1:0-8464 GCA_963617725.1 Paludibacteraceae bacterium | reverse complement strand
TTCTATTCGATTTTTCCTTAAAATCTTTGCAATCACAATGATAAGACACAAATTTGATATTTTTAATTTTCGTTTAAGGATTAAAGTGTAAAATAATATATCTATTTTTATGTAAAGGCTTACAAATTAATGAATTTATAATAAAAATGATTTAAATGAATTTGATAATAAAATTTTAGTTTGCATAGCACTTTTTAAATAAAAATTCATAAAAACTGAAAAAATATTTGTTTAAAATTTTTTTCGATTTTAACTGTTAACTCGTGAAAGAGCTTTTATAAACATTTATAAACGCTTACAAAGAAATAGTATTGAATTACATTTCTTTCTTTTTTATCATTTTATTCGCCTATACGAAGGAGGTAACTAAAATGAGTTTTAAAAATCGTACAAAGGTAGCATCATTATTAGCTGTTGTTGCCTTATTAGGTTCTTGCAAAAGAAATTCTGAAGTTCCAAAGCCATCTGGTTCAACATGGAGTGGAACATTAAAAGAAGGATATACTTCTCTTGCAAATCCAAATGCTAATCCAGAAATAGTTGATGGAAAGTACACAACTGCAGGTCAGACATTCACCACGAAGAACACCTACAATTCTTATTTCCAAACTGAACCAACAAGTTACAACTATCTCACTACTCAATGGCAATATAATGCCTTACATTATGCACAAATGGTTGATGGTCTTATCAGCAACAACCAATATGGTACAACCTATGGTGGTTTAGCTCTTGGCTATAAGACAACTGAAAATGCTGATGGCACTGAAACCTGGACTTTCCAATTAAAAGAGGGTGTCCAATGGGTAAACAACAAAGATGGTAAAGTTTATGCTGAAGTTACAGCTGATGACTTTGTTGCATCTCTTGAATGGGTTTTAGATCCAATCAATGGTTCTAATTTCGCTTATCTTCCTACTGGCGTAATCAAAAATGCTGAAGCCTATTATTATGCTAAGGCTGCAAATGAAAAAGATCCTACTCAAAAGGCAATGGACTTTTCTGAAGTTGGTGTCAAAGCTGTAGATAAATATACCCTCGAATACACTTTGGTTGAGCCAACACCATATTTCTTAACTTGCTTAACCTATTCTGTTTACTATCCAGTTAATAGAGCTTGGTTACAAGAACAAGGTTCTGAATTTGGTAAGACTCAAGATAACATTCTTGTCAATGGTGCTTTCCGTTTAACCAATCACGTTGCTAGTTCCCTTTCTGAATTTGAAAGAAACTATTGGTATTATGATAGAGAACATGTCTATTTTGATAATGTTAAGCTTTCATTCATCGGTGCTAATAGCGGTATTGAACAAGCAAGACTTTTATACGAAAATGGAACAATCGATCAATTCACTGTTCAATCTTCTGATACAGTAGGTTATAAAAAGTATGTTACTGGTGATGATGGTTCAGGAACTGCAAATAATCCATATGATCCAACTTGCTCTGCTGTCTCTTCTACTGACCAATTCTCATTCATCGGTTATTTCAACTATAATAGAACTAATTTCCATACTGGAGATAATGCTAAGACCGATGCTCAAAAAGCTGCAACTCAAGCTGCTGTTGAAAATAAGAACTTCAGAAAAGGTTTCTTATACGGACTTAATGTTCTCGCTAATTTGAAATATTACAATCAAACAGATCCAGTTCAAAGACTTAATCGTGTCTATACTGTCAAAGGCTTAGCACAAGATAGTGATGGAAAAGATTATGTTGATTATGTCCAAGATGTTTATAATGAAAAGCAAGGCACAACTGGTGTTAAATTAGTAGGAACCGATATTTCTGAATCTGGAAGTAGCGAAGATCCTATCTATAGTCCAAGCAAAGCTAAAGCATATTTTGCAACTGCTAAAGCTGAATTGGCTGCAGCTGGTATTACTGATGAACAAATTTATATTGATGTCATCGGTGATATGGATGCTACTGCTTATACCTATCAAAAAACTATGTTTGATGCTATCGAAACAAATAGTGATGGATGGGTTAAAATTCGTATGATTCAACCTTCTTCTACTGATGAAAAGACTAGATGGGCTGAAGAAGAAAATAACTATGACTTCTCTATGGAAATGGGTTGGGGTGCTGATTATGGTGATCCAAAATCATTCCTTCACACAATTGTAGGCGCAAGCTATGCTGAAGATGGAACTTGTACTGATATTGGTGATAACTTATATCTCTATGGCTTCACTGGCGATGTAAGTGAAAAAGAATTATCTGATAAGATTTTCGGAAATTATACAAACCTCTATAAGAAGGCTCTTCAATACAATACTACTGCTACTTATAAGCAACGTTTACAAGCCTTTGCTGAAGCTGAATATGATGCTATCTATGAAGATGCTCTTTTCATCCCATGGTATACAAGATCTGGTATCTACAATGTTGTTGGCAAAGTTATTCCACATCAAGCAAGTACTGCCAATTATGGTAATAACTCTGATAAGTTTGCTAACATTGTTGTCTCTGATACAGCTATCAGTAAAGAACAAAGAGCTGCTATCAACAAAGATTACGATTCTCATAAATAATAAATAAGTTTTACAAAAGATGATGGACTAATGCTCATCATCTTTTTGTGGCTTATATTAGTATTAATTCTATATAAAAAGGAGGCAGTATGAGCGAAAATGTGATACATGTTGAACCTAATGTAGTGTTAGAAAGCCTACCACAAAAAGAAAAAAGTGAATTTATTTTAAAAATTGAAAAAGTTTGGAATGTTATTAAAAAAGGTTTAACCAACAAAACCTTCGTTTATATCTTAAGAAGAATTCTGACATCATTTATTACCCTTCTTGTTCTCACAGCTTTTGTTGCTATTATGATTAGGCTTTTACCAGAGAGTAAATTCTATGATGAAACTGTTTATAAAAGATTATCTTCATCAAGCAAAATTATCGCTGAAAGTTATAAGAACAAACAATTGTTCCTTTATGGTTTAAGAGATATTAAAGGAAATGAAGTATCTGTTTGGCAAAATATCGGTCAGTATATTTATTACATTCTTCCTATCTATAAGAAAATACCTTATCAATTCGATTCGACATACACAACTGTCTTGAAGAGTTGGGAAGGCCTTATCTATTTGGGAAGAAGTGTCAGCAAATCAAAATTTGTAACTGATATTGTCGCAAGTGAAATGTGGATTTCTGTTGAGATTTCTTTAATTTCAGTTGTTCTTACATATTTGGTCGGATTCCCACTTGGAATTGCAATGGCAAAAAAACCAGGTGGTGTATGGGATAAAATCGGTTCTGTTTTTATCGTTTTGAATTATGCAATTCCTGCTCTTGTTTTTTATCTCTTTGTTAAAAGCTGGACAGGAGATGCTAATGGTATCTTTGGTTGGGCTGGTTTTGGTTATTCCTATGACGCTTCTAAGCATTTCCAAACGTTATTTATTCCAGTGTTTGTAATTTTCTTCTTATCTATTCCTGGTCTTGTCATTTGGGTTAGAAGATATATGGTCGATGAACTCAATTCTGATTATGTCAAGTTTGCTCGTTCTAAAGGTTTGAGTGAAAACAAAATCATGTACACTCATGTTTTAAGAAATGCATCTGTTCCACTTATCAGAAATATTCCATCAACAATCTTAGGTGCTATGGTTGGATCTTACTTTGTTGAAGATATCTGGGCAATTCCAGGTACTGGTAGAGAGCTTATTCAAGCTTTACAAGGAACTCCTGATATTCCTTTAGTTCAAGGTCTTACAATTTTATACGCATCACTTTCAATGCTTGCTTTCTTATTAGGCGATGTGATCACCGCTTTATATGACCCAAGAATTCGTCTTTCTAATTAGGAGGTTATTATGAATCCAGAAAATACAATAAAAATGAATGATGGACTTGATGATCTCTTTGTCCATGTCGATATAAGAGAAGAAGAAAGTGAAAAATTAACTACCGAACCATATTCCTATTGGAAAAGTGTTTTTAAAATTTTTATTAAAAGACCAGCTACAATTTTAGCATTGCTTGTCTTAGGTATTTTAATTTTAGGTATCATAATAATTCCTCTTTTTGCTCCAAATGGTGCTTTTGATACTAATCCTTCAACTATGAATTTAGCTCCTTCTATTGAGCATTTCTTTGGAACTGATACAGTTGGTAGAGATTTGTGGTTCTGCACTTGGAAAGGTGCTGGTAAATCATTACTTATCGCAATTGTTGAATCAATCATCATTTTGATCTTAGGAACTGTTGGTGGTTTATGCTGGGGCTATTTCAAAAAGTTAGATGGATTATTTGTTGAAATTTATAATTTTGTTTCTAATATTCCATCTTTGCTTATCTTTATGCTTCTTTCTATTATTTTCACATATTCCTTACCTAATTTGCCTACTGAATTTAGACTTGTTTTATCTCTTACAATGCTAGGGTGGTTATCACTTGCTTTGATGATTAGAAACCTTGTCTTAATCATTGATAATAGAGAATACAATGTCGCAAGTAAAACTCTTGCAACTCCTGCTTCTAGAATCATGTTCAAGAACTATCTTCCATACCTTCTTGGTGTCATCATCACTGAATTCTCTCTTATCATACCAGGTATGATTTCTTCTGAAGTATCGATGTCATATTTTGGTGTTGGCCTTACTTCTTTAGATATTTCTTTAGGTGCTATTCTCGAACTTGGTATAAAGTATTATTCTTTATATCCATGGCAAATCTTAGCTCCTGGTTTTCTTCTTGCTGTTATCATTTTCGCTTTCTTCATTTTAGGTACTACATTCTCTGATGCTCTTGATCCAAAGAAACATCGTTAAAGGAGGTTAATATAATGTCAAATAAAAACATTTTAGAACTTGCTCCTGTTGAAAATGTCAAACAGGGTGAAGTTATTGCCTCTGTTAAGAATTTAGTTGTTCGTTTTCAAGTCAGAAATAAAACATTGACTGCTATTAGAAATATTTCAGTCGATATTTATAAAGGTGAAACACTTGCCATTGTCGGTGAATCAGGTTCAGGTAAATCTGTTTTCACTAAATGTTTTACTGGAATGCTTGAAGAAAATGGAAGCATCGATGAGAATTCTCAAATTTTATATGGTGGAATTGATTTAAGTAAAATCAAAGATAATAAGGATTGGTTGAAAGTTCGTGGAAAAAGAATTGCAACTATTTTCCAAGACCCAATGACCTCATTAGATCCACTTAGAAAAATTGGTAGTCAAATTACTGAAGTCATTACTCTTCATAGAGGCTTAGATAAAAAAGCTGCTAAAGAAGAAGCTATAAAATTGCTTCGTAGAGTTGGTATTAAAGATCCTGAAAAGAGATTTAATGATTATCCATTCCAATATTCTGGTGGTATGAGACAAAGAGTTGTCATTGCTATCGCTCTTGCTTGTAAGCCAGATATTCTCATATGCGATGAACCGACAACTGCTCTTGATGTCACTATTCAAGCTCAAATTTTAAATTTGATTAGAGATTTAAAGAAAGAATATGGATTTACAGTTTTATTCATCACTCATGATTTAGGCGTTGTCGCTGAAATTGCTGATAGAGTTGCTGTTTGTTATGCTGGTCAAATTGTCGAGCTTGGAACAGTCGATGATATCTTCTACAATCCTGCTCATCCTTATACATGGGCTCTTCTTTCTTCTCTTCCACAACTTGGAGAAAAGGGAGAAAATCTTTATTCCATATCAGGTACTCCACCATCATTATTCAATGAAATCAAAGGTGATGCTTTTGCTCCTAGAAATCCTTATGCAATGGCAGTTGATTTTGTAAAAGAGCCACCGATGTTTAAAATCAGTGATACTCATTATGCAAAAACATGGTTATTAGATCCTCGCGCTCCTAAAACTGAAAGACCGAAGATTGTCTCTGAAATTCATGACCGTGTTAGCAAAATATATAACGGAGGTATAAAACATGAAGAAAACTAATGATTTAGATTTAACACGTTCGATCATCAAAGATAAAACCTCCGACGATTTTGCTGAATTATTAAAAACTTGTCCTTTAAATAAATTTGGTTATCCTGAATATATTCCTCTTAAAAATCGTTTAGCTAAAAATGTTATTTTAAAATTTGTTGATGCTAAGATCATGGATTTAAACCACAATGTTCTTGATGAAGAAGTCGGTAATTTCGATATTCTCGAAAGTGAGAAATTTGATGAAAATGATCCATTAGCATTAACGAAAGTCAAATTCTTAGCTGCTTTGTTTTCAACAAATCGTTATGTCGATGGTGCTATTTATTATCGTGGTGAATTCTTCACTTCAAAAATGTCAGCTAAATTTTACGATACTCTTACTAGACATTTAATAAGGAATTATTTCTACGTTGAAAATGGTGAACTCATCGAGACTTATTTTGATAAGATGGATGGTGGATTTTTACCATATTTCCCAACTAGAACAAAGGACGGCAAAAATGCTATTTTCCAAGCTTACAAAGCAACTATCAAAGATAAGAATACCAATATTGAAAGTGAAAAGAAATTCACATTCAAGATTTATAAAGGTGATCATTTTGATGTTAATTCTCAAGAAGATTTAGATAAAATTTCAATTATTAAATCACTTTTAGATAAGGATAGAGTTGTTCAAGGTTTTTACTATAAAGGAAAAATGCTTCCTTCTACTTTAAGTGATGAATTTAAACTTTACTTAGAAAAAAGCTTTGTTAAAAATAATTTTGCTGTCGAAGATAAAGATTTCCTTTTGATGAATGTCACTAAAGATGAAAAGACTGGCTATCCAATTTTTTATCCAATTAGAAAAGCTGATTCTACTCCAGTGGCTATCTCTGTTTTAAATGCTGATGTTTCGCTTCTTGGTTATGATAAGAAATTCTCTAATTTTGATGTTGAAGCTAATCATTCTTTTGATTTGAATGATGAAGAATGTCAAATTAAATTGAAAATCATTCAAGCTTTATTCTTTAAAAAGACTTTGATTCAAGGTGCTTTATATTTAGATGGTATGTTGATTCCTTCTAATTTATCGCCTTCTGAAATTGATAGAAGAAGAATCAAAGCTGAAAATGCTTGCGGTATTTATTTAGATGATAATGAAGACTTTGTAAGAATCAATACTAAATTTACTATTGAAGATAGATTCCAACTTCTTTGTTTGACTAATTATTACGATAATTATTATCCGGATAATTTGACTGTTGTTCCACATAAATTGAGTGGAATGGAAAATAGCGATATTCTTGTCCGTTTTGATAGAATAAACATTGTAAATGAAGATGGAAAATATATCTTTGATAATGATTTCTCTTTAGATTTTAAAAAGGGTGATTCTTATAAAGATCACAAATCTGAAGCTCTTGATTTTATCATCAAAGCTTATTTATCAAATGGTATTAAGATTAGAGGGGCTATCTATTTTAAAGGTGTCAACATTTTAAAGGGAAGCTTTAAAAAAGTTCTTGATTTCAAGTCTAGTTTTATTGATAAGATTGTTGATAAAGATGTTTTAGAAGATGCTAAAAATAATCCACTTGTTCAATATAAATATAAAATTGATAAGAAAACTGGAATGCTGAGATATTGGCCGACAATCGATAAAAATGGAAGAGAAGTTCTTTGCTCTGTTGTCAGTGCTAATATTTTCTTCGGAAGTGGTAAAAAAGTTGTCAAAGCTAGTGAAAATTTGAATTTTGATATTTATGTTGGTGAGACTTTTGGTCTTGTCGGTGAATCTGGTTCTGGTAAAACAACTATTTCTAGAGCTATTTTATCAATCAATAAACTCCACAGCGGTGGTATTTATTTCAAAGGCAAATTGATTTCTACTAAGCTTAATAAACACGAGAGTAAAGCAGTGAAAAAGAATATTCAAATGATCTTCCAAGATCCTGCTGCCTCTTTGAACGAAAGAGCTAATATCGATTATATTGTTTCTGAAGGTCTATATAATTTCAATCTCTTTAAGAGTAATGAAGAAAGACTTGAAAAAGTTACCAGTATGATGGAAGCTGTTGGATTACTTCCTGAACATTTATCACGTTATCCACACGAATTCTCTGGTGGACAAAGACAACGTATCGGTATTGCAAGAGCCTTAGTAATTGAACCACAACTTGTTTTAGCTGATGAACCAATCTCTGCTCTTGATGTTTCTATTCGTGCTCAAGTATTAAATCTTTTAAAGAAATTACAAAAGGATAAAAATTTAACTTATCTTTTCATCGCTCATGATTTGAGTATCATCAGATATATCTCTGATAGAATTGTTGTTATGCATCAAGGGCATATTGTTGAGCTTGGAAATGCTGATGAAATTTATTCTCATCCAGTTCATCCATATACAAGAGCTTTACTTACAGCTATTCCTCAACCTGATCCAAATACAAAAGATGAAAGAAAGAAATTAGTTTACGATAAATCTGATTTGGATTACGAAAAGTGTAATTGGGTTGAAGTTAAACAAGGACATTACATTTTAGCTACAAAAGAATTAGCCGAAGATTGGAAAAATGAT
>CAVEQA010000069.1:0-8491 GCA_963617725.1 Paludibacteraceae bacterium | reverse complement strand
GATCAATAACATGTGGGTTTTTTCTTTTATTTTCACTTTTTGACATAATATTATTTAGTATTGCTAGGCTTGTATAAGTTGTTTATTAAAAAATTTAACATATTTAATTAAATAATCTTGTAAATTACAACTTTTAAGTGGTAAACTATTACAAATCTTATATTAGAGGATAGAAAAGGAGCCAACAATATGAGTAAGAAAAATGGAAAGGTTAAAGAACCAACGCCGGGTTCGACTATCGCGTTCAAAACAATCTTCATAATATTGTTCATTGTTTTAATCGCATTAGGGGTTCTTACCTTCTTGCCTGTCGCTTATAAAGCAACGCTGGGTGTAGAAGGGTTCAAAAATGGCATGAGTACATTCGTAACCAATGTCGGTAACAAACTGAATTCTTGGTACGGATTCTCAAACACATCGATAGGTAGTGATACCTATAGAAACGGATTGATTATCTCATTAGGATTATTAACTGTTCTAATCACTACAATCTATTTTGTCTTAAAATGTTTCTCATTGATGGGAAGTGTTAAAAGAAAGCACAAAAGAAAAATCGGTTTAAGAAGATTCTTCCTTGCTCTCCTTGCAATAATCGATATTTGTGTTCTTGCCACACTTATACTTGTCCCATTCAGTGGAAGACTATCCAAATTCGGTGAGCTACTAGCTAAGTATTATTCTACTTGTATCGGGAAATTTGGTGATTTGTTAAAAGGTGTTAAATTCTTTACACTCTTTGGCAAAATAAATGTCTCTGATGCAGCTGGTGTCAATCTTGTTGGCGCATTCTGGATCTTTGTTCTTTACATCCTCGTTAACATTATCTTGATGATGTTGATTACATTGCCAAATAAGAAGCCAAAAGAAAAGAAAGAGGAAAAACCAGTAGAAGCATTACCTGAAGAAAAGATTGAAGAAAAAGTAGTAGAAGAAAAACCTCTTATCGCTGCTGAGCCTGTTGTTAAAAAAGAAGAAAAAACCGAAGAAGAATGTTTGGTTGATGCAATCAAAGGCTCAAAAGTCCCTCCAAGAGAAAAGAAGAAACCAATCACTAGAAGAGAACTTGCAATCTTAAATACTTTAGAACCGTTCGGATTAAGTTCAGTCCAAGAACTTCCTGGAATGTATAAAGAAGATCCAAACGAAATCATCGAAAGTCTTGAACCAACCGAATTGAAAAAGACACATCTTCCAGATGAAACAAAAGAAGAAGTAGAACCAGTTGATGTCTTACCAGGCATTGATGAATGGAATGCAAGTCCATGGCAAGATGAGGTTGCTCCAGTCAAGGAGAAAATCATCGAACCAATACCTCCAGTCAAGGAAGAAGCCTTGATGGAAGATATGACTGTTGAAGCAAGTGAAGTCGAAGAAAAACAAGAAGTATTCGAAGAAAAAGAACCTGCTGTTATCGAAGAAGTCAAAGAAGAACCAAAGGTTGAAGAAGTCGTTGAAGAAAAACCTGTTGAAATAATTGAAGAAAAACCTGAGGTTGTCGAAGAGATTAAAGAAGAAGTTGTTGAAGAAGTCAAAGAAGAACCAAAGGTTGAAGAAGTCGTTGAAGAACCAGCTTATAAAGTCCTAGAAACAAAACCTGTTGATATAGATAACAGCTGGGTACTTCCAGAATACGATGAAGAAGCTGAAAAACGTAAAGCTGAAGAAGCAAGACGTTTAGCCGAAGAAGAAGCTGCTAAGAAAGCTGCTGAAGAAGAAGCAAAGCGTTTGGCCAAAGAAGAAGCCGCCAAGAAAGCTGCCGAAGAAGAGGAAGCAAGACGTTTAGCTGAAGAAGAAGCCGCTAAGAAAGCTGCTGAAGAAGAAGCAAAGCGTTTGGCCGAAGAAGAAGCTGCTAAAAAAGCTGCCGAAGAAGCTAAGAACAAACCTAACATCAAAGTTGTTAAGTTAAATCCTGTTCACAAGCCAACTGAACCAGCTAATAAACCTAAAGTTGCTCCAATCGTTCCTATCAAACAAGAAACTGCTCCAGAAGTTGTTGAAGAAGAAAAGAAACTTGAAAAGATTTCTGGCCCAATGCATAAAGTTAATAAGAATGATGCTCCAAAAGATATCAAGCCAGTTACAGCTAGAAAAGTTAAATTCGAATTATCAAAATATAAGATTAAGACTTATAACGGTGATTTAACTTCTGAACAAGCGTTCTTAAAGGGTGTCACAAAGGTTCAACCTACTGCACAACCAATCTTCGTTGATAAGAATGAATCTTCTTATAAGAAGAAGAGAAGAGAAGAAGAAATCAGAAAGAATGGTTACCAAAATATCAATGTCGTCAAGAACACTAATGATTTGAAACCGGTTAAACCAATTAATCCAAGTGCTGTTGATAATGGTGAAGTCAAAGAAAACAAGCCAGTCAAACCAATCGCACCTGTCAAACCAGTTGAAAAACCAGTTGAAAAACCAGTAGCTGAAAGAAAATATGATATTGTCAAACCTGTCGCCGCTTTGAACGTTAAAAAGCCACAACCAAATACAAATAAACCAAAACCAACTCTTATCAAACCTATCAAAACAGTTAAGGTTGACAACAAAAAGTAATCACCGGGTGGGAAGAAATTCCCACCTTTTTTCTTTGTTTTAATTTTTCACTATACAATTTTCTCTTTTTAACATATAATTAAATAAAAAAGAGGCATCTTATGAATCAAAAACAGTTATCCGAAGGAAATTTGTTAGATGAAAATGGAAATTTAAACGAAAGTGGTTATTCTTTTTCTTTAATAAAACAATACCATAGAAAAGATATCAAAGCAAAAAAATATCGTATCAAAGAATGGGATTACTATTACCTTGGAGACCATAAATACGGAATCGCTTTGACTATTGCAGATAATTCCTATATGAGTTTAGCTTCAGCAACCTTATTCGATTATTCTAATAAGACATATATTGAAAAAAGTAAGATTGGTTTATTCTCTTTTGGAAAATTGAAGCTTCCTGAAGATAGTTCAACTGGAAATATCTCTTATAAAAGAGATAATTTTGAATTTAATTTTGATCATATCGATTCTACAACTAGACATTTATACGGAAAAATATATCAATTCTCTTCTTTAGACACATTAAATTTTGATCTTTTTTTAAAGCAAAATTCAGATAAGACTATGGTCATCGCTACTCCGTTTGATAAACCAAAACATTTTTACTACAATCAAAAAATTAACTGCTTTGAATGTAAAGGAACAGTTTTTTGTGGAGATAAACTCATCAATTTTGGAAATGATTCATTTGGAGTTTTAGATTGGGGAAGAGGTGTTTGGACTTATAAAAACACTTGGTACTGGGCTAGTATGTCAGATGAAGTTGATGGAAAAAGAATCGGTTTCAATTTGGGATACGGTTTTGGAAACACAAATAATGCAAGCGAAAATATGTTATTCGTTAATAAAAAAGCTTACAAATTTGATGATGTTATTTTCAACATTCCCAAAAGAAATGGTAAAGAAAATTTTTTATCACCATGGACAATGACAAGTTCAAAAGGGGATATCAACTTAATATTTACTCCAATCATATTGAGAAAAGGTGGCGGAAATGCACTTATCATCAATTCAAAACAACGACAAGTATTCGGTGTTTATAACGGAACTTTTAATACTGAAGATGGAATAATCGAAATCAAAAATTGTTATGGATTTGCTGAAAAAGTATACAATCGCTGGTGATTTTTATATCATAAAAACTTGGTAAAACCTTATTTTTCTTGATTTATAAAGCTTGTAAATATATAATAAACAAGCTTTTACTTGAGGCGTGGTGCAGCTTGGTAGCACGCTTGGTTCGGGACCAAGAGGTCGTGGGTTCGAATCCCATCGCTTCAACCATTTAAATAAAATCGCCTGATACAGAGATGTATCAGGTTTTTATTTGGGTATCTATTTATTTTTCGACTTTATCTTTCCAAGATTCATCAACTTTTCCTGTCATTCTAAAACTTAAAACTGCACAGTCAACAGCGTTAAAATTATTTCTTACTCCTTTGTTAGTAAATGAATAAGAACAGACTTCTTTTTCCTCAACACCTATTTTTCTAGCCATCTCATCAATATCGATATTTGCGCCTAAGAACATAAATTTCCAATTCATCTCTTTGTGCTTTTTGATCATATTTGAGATATCTGAATAATTATATTCTCTTGAAGAATTCTCTTCTCCATCTGTGATGATGACAAATATCACATTTCTTTCTTCTTTGTTTTTTAAATAATTATCCATATCAACAATGGATTCACCAATAGCATCTAACATAGCTGTACAACCACCGACGGTATAGATTTCATCATTCATTTTATCGACATCACAAATTCGTTGGTGTAAAGAAATTGCTTTATTTTTATTTGAAAATAAATAAGTAGAAATAAAACAATCTCCAGTCTCTTTCTTTTGCTTCTCAATAAAAGAATTAAAGCCGCCTATTGTATCACTTTCTTTTCCAGCCATACTTCCTGATTTATCTAAGATCAATACTACTTCTGTTATTTTGTCATTCATAATCTTTCCTCCTTATGACACTGATAGTATAGGATTTTTAGAATGACTTTTGGTCGCTTTAAAAGCGACATTTAAGAAAGTGGTGTTTGATTATAAGAAATCAATTGTTCATTGAGTGAAAAAAGATTGTAATTTTTATGTTCAATATTGTATTTGACAATTATGTCATCAATTCTAGATGGTGAAAAAGAATAACCAGCATTATTCAATAATTTTTCGCTTTCTTTTAAATCTAATTTTAAAGAAATGCACAATGAAAATACAGTTTTCTTTGAAGGAATATAATCTCTATTTCTCATCTTAGAGAATAGTTTTCTATCGATATTTGCATTTTTGTATACATCTATCTCATTCATCTTCTTTTCATCAATCAAATTGAATAGATAATCAGAAAATGATTGTTTATTCATTTCAATTTCTTGATTTAAAGAACAACTTGCAACAAAATTAAAACATCTCAAAAGTTTATTCTCACATTCATATTCTTTATCAATATATCTATCTAGAGAATAATCCCTTTCAAAATTTAAATTAGAATACAAAATAAAAACATAAATATCTAAATTTTTTAATAAATTTAAAATTCTATCTACAATTTTGATATCTTCCGATTGGTTTAAACTTATCGCATATAATTGATAATTATCTTTAAATTTTGAGAAACTTAAATCATCAAAATCAAGATTATTATTTCTTAAAGATTTGATATTGATGAAAGGTATTTTATCAATACTAAATTCATCAATAATAGAATCTATAAATTTGCAATTTGATTTTGTTAAAAATTCTAAATTAGAATTCTCTAAATGCGATAAGTCCGTCTCTTTTAATTTTATAAAACGATAATTCATATTACGATTTATTATTTTAACATAATATGAATTTGTTGATTTTAAAATATAAAAACTAATCTGCATCATTTACTGTCAAGCTATGATTTGGATAGTTCAAAAGAACTATTTTTACTATTTATGTAATTTTTACTTCTTTCAATTATTAAAAGTTAAAAAAATATGTAATTTTTGCTTAAATAAAGTATAGAATATATATAGGTATTTTCACGGAGGAAAATTATGAAAAAGAAAAATACACTTGCGTTAAGCCTGGTTAGCTTAATGCTTATTACTGGTTGCAAAAATAATAGTGATTCAACCAGTAAAAATTCTTTGCCGTCAAATTCTAAAATCACTAACAATTCCACTACTAACTCAAACAAGAAAACCGATTCTGCGACTACATCTACAAGCCCTGAAAAAGAATCCTATGCTATTACTGTAAACGCCAATGGAGTCACTTTAAATGGCATTCCAAAAGAAGCAAAAGAAGGTGAAGTGATATCTTTTACAGCTACATTGGATGCTGAAAAAGTTCTTTCATATATCACAATTGATGGTGAAAATGTTCTTGAAGCTGATCAGAACGGAAATTTCTCATTTACAATGCCAAAAAGAGCAGTTACTGTTGAAGCTGTTACCGCTGATAAAAGATACAATATCAATGTCACTCAAGTTGCTGGGGCAACACTTTCAGTTTCAACTACTAGCGCTAAGAAAGACGAAATTGTCAAAGTCAGAGTGACAATTGGGGATTCAAAGAAAAAATCTCCAATTGTTAAAGCAGATGATACTGAAGTTACTATGACTGTAGTTGAAGGTTCCTATAATACTTTCACTGGTGAATTCAAAAACACCGGAAAAGATATGGCTGTCACTCTTTCATTAACGGATGCTGCTGTTAAACATGCTATCACAGATAAAGGTGGTGATGGTGCCATTGTCTCAGGTCCTACTGCTGCAGTAAAAGGTGAAACAGTAACTTTCCGTATCGGATTAGAAGAAGGATTTGAATTTGATGGTGATGTCGTTGTTACAAAAGATGGTAAAACAGGTGAAGAAGCTAATGTTGAAGTAACTAAAAATGATGACGGCACTTATTCATTTGTCATGCCAGATTGTGCTGTTACTATTACAAGAAATACAACAGCATCCATTTATAAAATCAATACTACAATTGTAAATAGTGAAGACATTGATGGCGACAAAATCACTTCAAGAAATATCAGTGTTACTGAATACGCTGTTTATAAATCAACTGTTTCTGTTGAAATCACTTCTAATAATTATTATACAGTAGCTAAAGTTGAAGCAAATGGCGTTGAAGCAACTTTAAATACAACTACTGGAAAGTATGAATTTAAAATGCCTTCTTGTAAAGTGGAATTGAAGATTACAACAAAAGCTCAACGTTATGTTTTAAATGTAAATAATTCAAGTCACATAACTCTTGAAGCATATGTTAAAGATAACGATACCTATACTAAAGCTCCAGTTGATGGAGTCACTTATGGAACTCAAGTTTATATTAAGCCTACAATCTCTGATGAAAACTATGGTATCAAATCAATAACTGTTCAATATTCTTCATCATCATATTCAACTCAAATATTGACTTTAAATGAAGATGGATATTATACAGATTCTTATTATTGCACTCCAAATTCGATGAATTACTTGAAGCTAGATTTCACAGTTGAAGAATGTGAAAAAATATTAGAAGAATCTGATTCTTTATATGGTCAACACACTGGTTTTACAATTAATGGTTCTTCTACATATTCATATGAATTAAATGAATTTGGCCTCGGAAAATATGGATCTGGAAGTTTTCCATCTGATGTCACTCTTAATAATTTTGATAAAACAATTAACACATTTGAATTAAAAACTGGCGGTAGTTATTCATCAACATATTATGGAAAAGTATTAGATGATATAACTTCATATGTATATGATGAATCTTCAGCTTATAATGCTGATAATATCAGTAATCTATATTATGTAGCTCTTTTCTTAAAAGGATCTAGTTTAACTACTAAAGAATATTTAGCTGATCATTCATCTCCTTATAGCGCAACTAAATATATCGCTCATCTCGCAAATGAAAACGGTGATAGATATGTCTTAGTTGATAAAAACGCAAGCGTTAAAGTTTCATTAGTTACTGTCAACTTTATCAATGATGCAACAAGTATTAAAACCTCTGGTGCTTTATTTGAAGTTAAAAATGGAGAAACTACAACATATTATAAAAATGCAAACAATATCTTGACCTCTTTCACTAAAGGTGAAGAAGGAACTTTCTCTGGTAAATTAGGGGAAACTGATGCTGAGATAATAAGTGATGGAATCTCTAAATTGACGATCAAAGAAGGAGAGACAAGCACTGATATCTCTTTCAGTTCCAACGGTAAATTAGTTTATTTCACCTATAATAGTAAGAAATATTACATTACATTTGATTCAACAACTAAGACCTTCTCCAAAGTCAATTTTGCTACTGGTTCATTCTATGGTAAAGCCCTCAGTACTTATAGCTCTGGAAGATATATTAGTATAAAAGATGATTTTACCGGCTATGCAGGACCATATTATTCATCTTATGCTACTTATTTAGGTCTTTCATATGATAATGATGGAATGTTCAATATAGGAACAACTGATAAATTTGTTTTCTCACCAGATGGAAAGACAATCGTAGGAAAATACTATAGTGATCCTATGATTCTTTCTTCAAAATTCAATTCAACAAGTTTGACTGGAAAGCATCTTAAAAATAAAACTGATAATTCCTTTGTTTCATCATTATATAAAGATGCTACTGATAATGTAAGTGTTTATTTCGATGGAACCGATTATAAATTTGGAACCATTGATGAACCAGCAAAAATTGAAAATGCGGGTGAATATTTCAAATTCACAGATAGCAGCGATAATAAAGAATATTATTTGAAAAATAATGAAGGTTATTTAGAAGTAGAAGATACCAGTTATTTCGATGTTGAATATTCTAATTCAGAATTTGGAACTTTAACTTTGAAAAATGATGGTACCGGTACAATTAAAAAAGATGAGACGACAACTGATATAACTTATACAAAGAAAAAAGGATCTTATTTCATCAATTTAGATGGTAAGAAATATAC
>CAVEQA010000068.1:0-8617 GCA_963617725.1 Paludibacteraceae bacterium | reverse complement strand
TTTTTACAAAAATTTAAACATGAATATTTATGAAATATAACAAAAAAATCGAATATAAATTCAATCAAAAGCATTTGATTGAATAAAAAATAAAAAGAATTTATCGTAAAAAAAGAGGTCGCAAAGCATCAATTGATAATTGATGGCCTTGCCGACCTCTTATTTTTATTCATCTTCGATTTCTATTTCTTTGATGTTTGTTTCATTACCTTTTATTAAATAGGTATGTTCACTACCACAGTTTGGACAGATTTTTGCGTATTTGACTGTTTCGTATGTACATCCACAATCTTCACAATAAGTTTCTGCTTTAATAACATCGATTTTAAGCTTACAACCATTAAGTATTTCTTCTTTTTTAACGGCCCAGTTCCAAACATCTTCTAAATAGGATGGAACAATGGTAGAAACTTCACCGATTTCTAATGTGGTCGAATTGACATGTTTTACATTGTTTTCAATAGCTACTTTTTTTACTTCATCAATGATAGAAAATACTATTCCAAGTTCATGCATTATTTACTAGCTTTTTTAGCTTTCTTAGCTTCCTTTTTATATTGCTTATGTTTCTTTTCAGAAGCTTTTTCTTCAGCAGTATGTTTACCGAATTTAATCTTGATTCCACGTTTAATAGCATATGGTAAGATAGCCTTGAACTTATCTTCAGATTTAATCATATGAGTTGCTTCTGGATGATCTCTTGTTAAGGAAATAGCATCAAACATACATTTAGTAGTACAAATACCACAACCAATACACTTATTAGGATCAACAACAGAGGCACCACAACTCAAACATCTTGCAGTTTCTTTCTTTACTTGTTCTTCAGTTAAAGTTAAGTGAACATCTTTAAATGAAGAGTGAGTATCAATAGAAGTATCGATACCAGCTTCTTGTCTACCACAGGTATCATAACCTTCAAGTTTAAGATCTTCTTTATTTAACATTACAAAGTCTCTTCTATTTCTACCAATATTTAAAGAAGCACCTGGTTTAACAAATCTGTGCAAAGATTCAGCAGCACATTTACCTTGTTCAATTGCATCAATTGCAAATTTTGGACCAGTGTAAACATCACCACCAACGAAGATATCATCTTGAGCTGTTTGATAAGTTAACTTATCAGCAATTGGATAATTTCCATGCCAGAATGTAACCTTACTACCCTTAAGTAAATCTCCCCAAAGAATAGATTGTCCAATAGCGAAGATGATGTGATCAGCTTTGACTTCAATAGTTTCATCTTCATTATATTGAGGATTGAATTTCTTGGTTTCTGGATCAATAGTAGATATACATTTCTTGAAAACAATAGCTGTGACATTACCATTTTCATCTTTCTTAACTTCTTTTGGACCCCAAGCATTGTTGATTTCAATATTTTCTTCAAGAGTTTCACTAATTTCATCTTTACTAGCTGGCATAGTATCTCTTGTTTCAAGAGAGAACATCGAAACTTTAGAAGCACCAAATCTCTTTGCAGTTCTTGCACAGTCAACAGCAACATTACCACCACCGACAACAACAACATCACCATCTAAATGTTGATCGTGATTTTCACTTGCTTTATGTAAGAAATTAACAGCAATATCGACGCCATTAGCATCTTCACCAGGAACACCTGGAAGTCTACCGCCTTGGCAACCGATTGCAATATAGAAAGCTTTGTAGCCTTGAGCTCTTAAATCATCAAGGGTGACATCTTTACCAACTTCAACACCAGTCTTAATTTCAACACCAAGAGCTCTGATAACATCGACTTCAGCTTCGATGACATCCTTTTCAAGCTTATAAGAAGGAATACCATAAGTTAACATACCACCACATTTTGGATTCTTTTCAAAGATAGTTGGCTTATAACCTTTGGTAGCTAAATAATATGCACAAGATAAACCTGCAGGACCTGCACCAATAATTGCAATCTTTTCTTCCCAATGATCTAATCTATTAGAAGCGATAACGACTTCTGGAATATAACGAGTTTCTGCCTTTAAATCTTGTTCAGCTAAGAACTTCTTAACTGCATCGATAGAAACTGCTTTATCGATTGTTCCACGTGTACAAGCTTCTTCACAACGTTTGTTACAAATACGTCCACAAACTGCTGGTAATGGATTATCTTTCTTGATTAAAGCTAATGCTTCTCTATATTTTCCTTCGCCAGCAAGTTTTAAATAGCCTTGTACTGCAACGTGAGCAGGGCAAGCAGTCTTACATGGAGCAGTACCAGTTTCATAGCAATTGATTCTATTGTTATCACGATAATTTTCATCGTATTTATCTCTACCCCAGCTCATATTGTCTGGTAATTCATGTTTTGGATAAACAACGCTAGAACCATCTTTCTTACATAATTTTTGACCAAGTTTAACAGCACCAGCTGGACAATATTCAACACATTTACCACAAGCAACACACTTGCTTGGTTCAACATGAGCAGTATAGGCACTTCTTGACATATTTGGAGTGTTGAATAATTGTGAAGTTCTTAAAGCATTACAAATATTGACATTACAATTACAAATGCCGAAAATTTTATTTTCACCATCGATATTTGTAATTTGGTGAACGAAGCCATTATCTTCAGCAATCTTTAAGATTCTCATAGCTTCTTCATAAGAGATATCATGACCTTTACCAGTTTCACGGGAATAGTCAGCAAAATCACCAACACCGATACACCAGTTAAATTGGTCATCAGCACAACCTTCATTTAAGGCAGCTCTAGAAGCTCTACAAGAACATTGGCCAACACCAATATGACCTTCGTATTTCTTTAACCAGTAAGATAAGTGTTCTAAATCGACAGATTTATTTTCCATTGAAATAGCTTTTTCAACTGGAATGACATGCATACCAACACCAGCTCCTCCAGGAGGAACAAGTTGAGTTATTCCATCAAGTGGAATAAAGGTCATTCTTTCAAAGAAAGAAGCAACAGTCGGATGATCTTTAAGTCTATTATTTTCAATTTTCTTTCCATCTGGAGTGATGAATTTTTCTTCCATATTAAATAATTCAGCACTTCCTGGAACGAATAATGGTAAAGTATATCTTCTTTCACTTTGAGGAGCAGTTCTACCATTATGATCATAGTGATTTCCATAATCATATTCGATAAGACCGATATAAGCCATGTCATCAAGTAATTTTTGGAATTTATCTTTGTCAGCTGCTTTTTCTTTGTTCATCTTACAAAGTTGATCAAAAGTATAATGATGTCTCAACTTCATAGTTAAAGCAACATCAGCCATTTCATCGGTTACAATTTCTGCAAGTCCCCAATATTCTGGATCTTCGACTTTAACTGAACCTAATTTGTGGGCAGCGACATCGGTAATCTTTTTACCTAATTTAAGAATCTTTTCATTAGGTGTTTTGTCACTCATGTGTGGTGGAATGACAGCTTTAGACATTTCTGGCATATTTTTCTCCTTTATTTTTAGTTTAACCAAGAAACTAATTAAAAAATTAGTAAATAACTCTTACAATGAATAGAAATAATAAATTTTAGAAACTAGATACAATAAACCATAATCAAATTTTTATTAATAACTTAATTTATAGCAATCTCTAATCCCTAATTATTCTTTTTACACAAAATAAAAGCTTTAAAGACATAAGTATTTTACAAGATTAACAACTCTAAAAAAAGGGAAAAATGAATAATTTAATAAGTTAGAGCAAACTAACTATTTAAAATTATTCATTTATGTTGTCTTTTTACTGATTCCACTACTTTTTTAAACAAAACTGATTAAAGTTTTAAGAAAAGTAAATGTATAATCCATTACTCCCCCATAGTTTATTTTCGATAAAATTTTTACCTTATTTATAGTATTCTTTCATTGATGAAATTTATATGCGTAAATTCTATATGGATTATGAAATGTTCAAATTTTTCAAAAAGTTCAAAGACACAAATAAGTCATCAAAAGAATTCGCTTAAAAAACAATTTGTCTGTTTCTACATTTAGAGATTAGGTTCATCAATATTGGCAAAGTTTTAAAAAGGCCTTATAGTGTGACTACTGCATCAGTTTATAAATTTGATTTTTATCTATTAATAATATCCGAAGAAAATCGAGTCATTTTAGTCGATTTGATTATTAGATTATTGTAATGTAAGTGTCACATACGATACAACTTCAACACCACCTGAGTCTGCAATTTTCTTTTTATAAGCAACTTGAACAATAACTTCAATTATTATGCTAATAACGTCTACAAATAATTTTATAGTCTATAGAGAAAGGACAACTACTCAATGTTCTGATGCAAAGTATATACGCTTACGAAACCTCTCAGCTTCTCCTAAACATTATAAACCTATTTAGGCGCTTGATTATGAATGGATGGCCATCCATTCATAATTATAATCTCAGTATATACGCGACACTTACAATAAAAGCGACTATTTCTTTGACAATTTGATCAATATATTTTGCTTATATATTTCGATTAAATCGTCAATCGCCATTTCCGGTGCCATTGTGTGGAACATTAAATAATTGATTTTCATTCTTTCATATGGTGCTTGTTTGTATATTTTTTTACTAGTCTCATTCTTATAGTAATGCCAATACCTATAGATATAGCCAATCCAATAGATTTCGTCTTTTGTAGCAACTTTCCCGTCTCTTTTCAAAGAATCACCGCATTCGTCAGTGAGTTCTTCTAAGAGATATTCTTCACCAGACCATTGCATTCGATTATAAGACGAATCAAGATTTTTTGCCACATTTGACTCCATAAAGTGTTTTACAAAGGATTCACTATCAAAGCCTTTCTCCACGGACAATTCAAACAGTCTTCCTTGAATGTCACAAAGTTTACTTTCAATTGGGTTCATATCAATCTTCTCCTTTTCGCGCGGAATCTAATATTTCATCGAAGAATTTACCTTCTCGGCGGTAATTCTTACAGATCTCGTTTGCTATGTTGACTCCTTTTATTCGATTTTCTTCACTCACAATCTGTAAACATTTGCGCTCAAGCCATGACAACTCCACTTTAGTTTCAATTTTAACTTTGTCGCACCCTCTTTGCGTGAGCATAACGTATTGTTTACCTAATTGCAATGACGACAAACTTCTCACAAGAGCTTGATCGGTAATCAATTCTTGAAAAAAGTTATCTATCACATAGAACATTCTATCGTCTGCAATACTTCCAATAGCTAAGTCATTACCAGAAAGATAATCATCATATTTATCATATAATTTAGTACCTTTGATTTTATCCATACGCCCACGATGATATGCGACCACCATTGCCCATTCAATATTAGCAGGAATTTCAATAATGTTAAGGTCTTTAATGTCTACCGAAACAATATAAAACTCGGATTTTGGAAAATCGCAAACAAGCGTTAATGATTGTCCTGGTTCTGTTCCCATATAAAAACCCTTCCCAAAGTCACACTTGTCTCTACTTTTTGGTTCAATTCTTCCTTCAAGTCCTGATTTTGAGCCATGGTACAAAATAATTCTGCTATCTTCAATTTTTATTGTTTTTGCCAAATCATTTATTTTTTGAATAATAAAATCATACAGCGGAACGCAATGATTGACGCAAAAATCGTATATTTTTTCTTGTGCAAGTTTATTCGGAATCGCATGTCCATTTTCCCAACGAT
Organism: Paludibacteraceae bacterium; assembly: GCA_963617725.1. Classification (GTDB taxonomy): domain Bacteria; phylum Bacillota_I; class Bacilli_A; order RFN20; family CAG-288; genus Enterosoma. Next base: position 2,979 of record CAVEQA010000068.1, on the reverse strand, counting down.
TTATCGTCGCAAAAGATACACCAAGTTCATCTGCCATTTCGACCTGACTGTAATTTGCACTTTCTCTAATTTTCTTCAATAATTCTTGCATACAAACCTCTATATAACATTTTATCTAATTTTATTATATACTATGTTATATAAAAATTGAAATTTCTTTAGAAAGCAAAAAACTTAAATTTGAGGCTTTAGAGGTTAGTAATTCAAGTGGTGTCTGAAGACGGCTTGAAGCCTCAAAGATATTCTCCGTACAATTTATAACTTTTTCAATATTTGGTACAAAAGGACAATTTGAATAATTCAAGCAGCTAAACAATAATCCTACCCCAAATTAAAATCTTAATATTTTTCATGTTTATTCACTTCTATCCGTAAATAGCAAAATGTAAAATCAAATCTTTATCTAATACGCATGGCTCTAAAAATTCTCTTGAAAATCCAGAATTATCATCAAAAGAAGTAGTAAAAAAAGTAAATGACCAATATCCATCCCCTTCCAAAGATGGCAATTCGTAATTTAGAGATGACGCATCAAAATTATCAATGTCTTCATAAGAAAGATTATGTCCCTTCTCAAATTTAATACTAGTTTTAGCTAATTCATCATTTAAAAAGTAATAACCGTCGATTTCATTTTTTCATCATGTGAAAATCTTAATAAAGTATGTTGGACAAATGTTAAAGTCACTTGCTCAGGCTGATTCACATTATTTGAAAATTCAGAATTTATCGATGTAAAAGAACAAGCCGAAAGCAAAGTTAGTAATGGTACTAATACAAATATTGAAAACGTTTTTTTCATTAAGCAAATTTTCCACCACTAACCTTTAAAAAGGAAACACTTTTGGGCTTATTTATTTTCTATCATTCTTAATTACTAGGCGCATTAGTCCAAATCCAACGATTTGATCTTTTCACATAATAAGAAGTACCACTAAGTGTCCAAGTACCATGGCTTCCATAGATTCTTGCTTCTATGATATTAGTATGATCAATTGTAGCATTGTCACCATCAATCTTAATATCCATCCTAGTATTTTCAATATTTATATAAAACATATTCCCTTTTGCAATATCATCAAGCCATTCTGTCTTAGTTTGAGTCTTTCCTGTAATGTGTCTTAAGATAAGAGCGTCATCCATAAGATATGAAAGAGTATCTACATCTTGTTCAACCATTGCATTTAAACGCATGTTATATACTTCTTTAAGTGCTTCTTCATCTTCGTTATTAGAAAAATCAATATCAAGTCCATCTATATAGTTTCTCACTTGTTTTCTTGCCTCCTCAACATTATTTTGAACAGTTGTTCCTTGGATAGAAAATCCATCTAATATTTTTGCATTTGGTAGTTCACTCTTAAGTACAGAAACACTAGATCCTAATCCACTTCCAGCATGTGTACTAAAAGGAATGATTGTCTTATCACTAAAATCATATGATTCAATAAATGTCCTAATAATCATTGGACAAGTGTTATTCCAAATAGGATAACCTAAGAAGATTGTATCGTATTTATCAAAATCATCGATTGTATATTTAATATCTGGACGAGCATTGGTTCTCGTTTCTTCTCTTGAAACATTTAACATCTCATTATAGTCATCAGGATATGGAATCACTGGTTCTATTCTAAAGAGGTTAGAATTTATCTCTTCAGATATCATTTCTGCAACAATCTGGGTGCTTCCTTTATTAACATATCCAACTTGCCAGTTTTCTCCACTTCTTGAAAAATAAGTAACTAAAGCATTATTACTATCTTCTTTTGATGTGGTAGATGGATTTGAATTGTCACTACTAAAGTCAATAGTACTATTGCCATTACATCCAGTAAGTAAAGTAACAAAAAGGAGTAAGCTTACTAATAAAATATTCTTTCTCATAGTTAGCTCCTAATCAGCAGGAACAAATCTTGAAAGACGTTCTTCTTGTTCTTTTAAATTTAATGTAAAGAACCTCTTTCCACAGTCTAGTTTAGAAATCTCATTCATTTCTTCTTCAGTTAAACTAAAATCAAAAATATCGATATTTTCTTTCATATGAATTTCATTTGTTGTCTTAGGGAAGACAATATATCCTTTTTCTATATGCCAACGAAGAATAATTTGAGCAGGTGTCTTATTATATTTCTTTCCTAGTTCTAAGAAGATTTTCTCATTAAGTAGTCCTTCATCTGCATGTCCAAGTGGATACCAACTTTCAATTATTGTTCCATAAGGTTCTAATTTCTTCTTTAGTTCGTTTTGAGCGAAATAAGGATGACATTCAACTTGAATAACCGATGGTTTTATTGAAGCATGGCTTAAGAAATCATCAAGGTTCTCATCAAAGTTACTAATACCAATGGATTTAACTAGACCTAAAGCTTTTGCTTCTTCCATATCTTTCCAAGCGCCAACATAGTCACCAAATTGTTGATGTAATAATAGAAGATCAATATATGTTGTATCAAGTCTTGCAAGCATTTTCTTAATTGCTTCCATAGTCTTACCTCTACCGTATTCACTTGGCCAAAGTTTTGTCGTTACCCAAATATCTTCTCTTTTAAGACCACTTTCTTTAATAGCTGCTCCGACTCCTCTTTCATTTTGATAAGCATGTGCTGTATCAATATGTCTATAACCTAATTTAAAAGCTTTTAAACAAGCTTCTTTTGCATTTTCATCCCCTCTAATAAGATAAACGCCTAGTCCAAATTGAGGAATTCTATTTCCATCATTTAATGTAATATAATTTTGTTTCATTTCTTTATTCTCCTTTATTTACAATATTTTTTGCCCATTCTTTTATTATTTTTTCACTTTCTTTTGTCTTATGACCAAGTATGCTATAACCTTCTTCTACTAAAGCATTCGTACATATGCTTCTAATATCACGAACACTATAGCCTAATCCACCACCTTCATGAGTACAGAACGGAATAATTCTTTTATCTTTCCAAGAATATCTTTCTAAGAAAGTAAATATTACCATAG
>CAVEQA010000067.1:2254-8745 GCA_963617725.1 Paludibacteraceae bacterium | reverse complement strand
ATGTTATGTATTTAATTCAAATAAAACCAAAATCACCTACAGTTTTTATGTTCTCTATACTGATGAGCCAAACATCATCAAAGTAGAAGTCAGAAAAGAAGAAAATAACATCTATACCGATGAACTATATGATTATTTAACTGGTGTCTATTCAAGAAAATATCTATTCGATTTGATTTCAAACGAACTCAAAGAAGATAATTTGAATTCATATATCATCATGATTGACCTTGATAATTTCAAAGGTATCAATGATAATTACGGACATTTAATCGGAGACTACTGTTTAAAAGAAATTTCATTAAAATTAAAGAATGTCTTCCATAATTGCATCCTCGGCAGATATGGCGGCGATGAGTTTTTAGTGTACATAAAAAATGTAACTGATTTAGAACTTGAAAAACTCATAAAAAGTGCTTTAAAAGTAAGTTATACCTATAAACATGCAAACAATAAACATATCGTCACCTGTTCTTTAGGTATTTCAAAAAGGATATCTAAAAGAAAAAATTTAAACGACCTTATTGAAGAAAGCGATAAGGCCTTATATCAAGCTAAAAAAAGAAAGAAAAACAGTGCCAAAATATATGATGGTGCCATCTATTATGGCTACGAAAATAAGAAAAATAAGATCAACAATAAAAATGAAAATGATCAAAGTGCAACCCTCTTCCAAGAAGAAATTCAAAAGAAGAGAAGACATTTCACAATCAACCTCATCATCATTATGGTTTTGACAATGGCGACAATCTTAAGTTTCGATTTCATTTACAATTATAGAGTGAACGAACAAACTTCTGAAATAGCAAAAGAAAATATGTCAAGCTACTCTTCTGCAATTTCAAAACAAATATCCACAAAAATAAATGAATCATTCACAAAGCTTCAAAATAGTCAAGAACTATTGAACGAATTCAACGAGTTAGAAGAAGACGCATTATTGAATTCAATGATTCAAAGCCTAAAAAAGAACACCCTTATCAACACCCCAGGATTATTATTAGAAAATGGTGATGTATATTTTTCGGAAAATAACATCATAAATATCGGAAATAATTCTTTTGCAAAAAAACTTATCACTGATAAAGAAAAAGCTGTTTCAAAAATTTCCTCAACCTCAAATCAAGAATATATTTTGACAGGCTATCCATATTATAAAAAGACAAGTCCAACCTATGATGAATCTAACTTAGATATTTATGGAATCATCTCTGCTATCACACCTGATGATTTTGCTTCTTCATTATTTGAAACTATCGATGATTCTTATTATGTAACAATCATTGAAAATACTGGCATTAAAATCTGTGACAACAATTCTTCAAACTTAACTTTTTTAAAAAAATATTACAATTTCTTCAATTATTTCACTGAAAACAAATTGAATTCACAATTGAAGACTATTAATGAACAACTAGAAACAACAGAAGATAAATGCAGTATTATAACTTTGTATAATATCAATTATTTCGTTTATTCTAAATCTATCGAAGTTGAAAATTGGGATATTATATTCATAGTTCCATATACATTCATCTTCCAACAATTTGGAAATGTCATCTTATTTTCTCTTGTATTATTCAATGCTATTTGTGTTTTATTCTTGATATTTGCTATTTTTGCTTTCTCATATTTCAACAAGACCAAAAAGAAAGCTTTATTAGCAGATTATTACGATACAACCATCGATTCTATCAACCAAAAAAGATTCATACTCGATGCAGATACTATCATCAAAAATGAGAAAAAGAATGAAATCTACATCGTTTATTTGAATATAAAAAGATTTAGATATTTCTACAATACCTTCGGAAATGAAGCAAACGATATCTTACTCATCATCTCCCATTATTTCCAAGAACACTTAAAAGGTGTTGAAATGCTATCAAGAGAATATACAGATAGATTTATTCTCTTATTGCTCAGCCAAGATAGAAATACAATCTACACAAGAATCAAATTGTTAGCAAATAATATTAATGAAATCGAAGACATAAAAAAATACGGACAAATAAGCTTAAACATCGGTATATACAAAGTCGAAGATGGAAAAGGAAAAATCCATATCGCTTTAGATAGAGCTAAAAAAGCTTGTGAAGCAATTAGCCAAGGAAGTGAGAACTTCAGCATAAAATTCTTCGATAAGAAAATGTTAGATGGTGAAGAATTAGAATCATACATCGAACAAAATCAAGAAGAAGCCCTAAGAAATGATAGATTCCAAGTTTTCTACCAAGGAAAATATTCTTTACACGATGATAAATTTGCTTCTTGTGAAGCCCTAGTCAGATGGAAAGATGAAGAAAAAGGATTTATCAACACCCAAAAATTCATCGATGTCTTTGAAGAAAATGGCTTTGTAATCAAACTAGACTTATTCATCTTTGAAAAAGTATTAAAAGATATCAGAGAATATATCAGCCAAGGAAAAGAACCACTGCCAGTCAGTGTCAATGTATCAAGAAGACATTTTGATAATCAAAACTTTTTCTTCGAATATGAGAAACTGATGAAAAAATATGGTATCGATGGAAAATATATCGAATTTGAAATCACTGAATCCATCATTTTGAATAACGAATTCAATTTGACAGAAACAATAAGACAAATTCATTCGATAGGATCAAAAGTATCAATCGATGATTTTGGAAGTGGATTTTCTAACTTCTCAATGATCAACCACGTCAATTATGACATCTTGAAGATAGATAGAAAACTCTTGTTCGGAAAGAACGGATTTGATGAAGATTCTCGAAAGATATTAAAGAACATCGTCAGCTTGAACAAAGATATGAAAAAAATAGTAGTCTGTGAAGGCGTTGAAAAGAAAGAAGAATCAGATTATTTAAAATCGATAGGATGTGATTTGATCCAAGGATATTATTATTCAAAACCACAGCCAAAAGAAGAATTCACCCAGTTGATTAAAAATACAAACAATAAATAAAGGAACTAACAATGAAAGTATTATTATTAAACGGTTCAATCCACGCAAAAGGAAACACCTATACAGCATTAGAAGAAATCGGAAAAGAACTCCTAAAACAAGGAATCGATTATGAAATATTTCAAATAGGAGTAAAACCAATTCAAGATTGTACCAATTGTAGGCAATGTAAAAAAACAGGATATTGTATTTATAACGAAGATACCCTAAACGAGTTTCTTAAAAAAGCCAAAGAAGCCGATGGATACATCTTCGGATCTCCTGTTTATTATGCTCACCCAAGTGGAAGAATCCTATCATTTTTAGATAGAGCCTTTTACTGTAAAAGCGATATCTACCACTTTAAACCAGTCGCCTCAGTTGTCGTCGCAAGAAGAGCAGGAACTTCAACTTCATTCGATGTTTTAAATAAGTATGCAACGATAGCCGATATGATAATCGTAGGTTCTTCTTATTGGAATAACGCATTTGGAGCCACTACAGATGAAGCTAAAAATGATGCAGAAGGAATGCAGACAATGCGAAATTTAGCTCGAAATATGGCCTATGTATTAAAACTGATAAAATTAGGAAAGGAAAACGGAATTAATCCACCTGAAATAGAAAAAAATAATTATACAAACTTCATGAGAAACGATTTAATCAAAGAAGATTAATTTGGTAATTTTATATGTTTAAATATTTAATAAAGTGATAAAATTTTGTTGCATAATATCTATAGAATAATGGAGGACGAGCAATGATCGACAAGGAATATATCAAAATAAATTTAGCAACAGGTAAAACCTTCTCTTATTTAGAGTATCATACCGACTCCATTATCAAAGTAAATAATCCCAACGTATATTACACCTCTTTTTCATTTGTCCAAAAAATCGAAATTGACAACCAAACCGAAAACGATTATCAAGACTTGATAATCCATTTTGAATTTTCAAATGATATCTTCAAAAGTGAAGATTTCCATATCGGATTCACACCAAAAAGAAATAAATATCTGATAAAAGTTGATCCAAAAATCAAGATAGATGAAACAAGACTATATAGTATCAACGGAATCTCATCTTGCACAATCTTTATCTCTTTAAGAGATCCAAACAATAACAATAAAGAATTGTGTTCAAATACAAAAACAATCAGCATACTTCCATTCAATCAAGCTACCAATGACATCTATAAAGCCCCCTTATTATTTTCAAAATACTGCATCACAGATTTCTCACAAATAATAAACATCCAACATGCAGCCAATAATGAAAAAGCAAAATTGAACGGATTTGAAACCGATTGTATAATCGGATATCAAAACGAAGATACAAACGAAATCATCAAAGAAGTAACTTCGATATATAGAGCCATCCATAACACTGGAAATATCACTTATTCAAACCCACCGAATTCAAGTGAATTAGTTCAAAATATCAGAATGCCGAATACAGTTTTAAAAACAAAACTAGGAACTTGTTTAGACATATCGCTATTATTCTGTTCAGCCCTTCTTCAAGTCGGACTTCATCCAATATTGATTTTGACTCAAGGTCACGCCTTTGCCGGATGTTTTTTACATAACTACGATTCTTTTAACGGATATTATGAAACAAATCCAAATGTCATCTTCTCAGATGCAGTAAGTCAAGATAAAAACATCATCCTTTTTGAATGTACAACAGCCACAAATAACTCTTCAATACCATTTTCTGAAGCTATGAAAATAGCAAATGAAAACTTGAGAGCATATCGTGGATTCTTTATAGCTATTGATATCTATATGGCCCAACAATCCATCTTCAAACCAATACCGATAGCAAATGATGATGGCAATGTCGATTTCACAATCCCAATGACTAAATTAAAAGAAGAAGAACTTGAAGAAATCGAAGAATATCAAGGAACACCAATAGCCGAAGTAGATACAACCGATCGTTTCACAACCTGGGAAAAGAAATTATTAGATTTATCAACATCTAATAAATTAGTCAATTTCCGTTTCTCAAAAGATAATTCCAATCATTCAATAATCATCTCACCAAATGGAAAAGGAAAAGAAATCTTTGAATTTTTAAAACACAAAGATGGAACCTTTACTCTTTCAAATATCAAAAATATATTGCAAGATAATGAAGGTAATATTGAAAATGTTGAAAGTGAAGTATTTGAAAAAGTAGCTGCAAATCAACTTCAAAAAGGAATGCTTCTCATGACAGGCACTGTCAAAACGATGAAAAGCTTGATAAAAAAAGATAATGAATCAAGAGAAGAAACAGGCTCACCAACTCTCTACTTATGCATTGGTTTATTGACTGGAAATGATTCCAATGGGAGAAGCAATAAAGAAATAAAAGCACCATTTTTATTACTGCCAATCAAAGTTAGCAAAAATAGATACGGAGATGATTTCACCGCTACCTATGACATTGAAGAAATGATGATAAATAAGACATTCTTCGAATACTATAAGATGAAAAAAGGCAGTGACTACGATAATCTCTACACTGTTTCATCTCACAATCAATTCGAAGACATCATCGCCTCATTAAAAGAAAATCATAGCGGAGATATAAAAGTTGATGAAAATGTGTGCTTCATTGCAAATTTCTTATTCACTCATATGGTAATGTGGCAAGATATCATCGATAGAAAAGAAGTCTTAAGAAAGAATGTTATCATCCAATCACTTCTAGAAAACAAATCACTCATCAACGATGATAAAATCGAAGTAGATAATGTCGATGAATTAGATACGATGAAAGATTTTGCAGCACCATTACCTTATGATTCAACACAACTGAGAGCGATAAGAGAATGTGCTAAAGGAAATTCTTTCATCCTTGATGGCCCTCCAGGAACTGGAAAAAGTCAAACGATTGTCAATATGATTGTCAACTCTTTCTATAATGGAAAGACAGTACTTTTTGTTGCAGAAAAACAAGCCGCTCTTGAAGTAGTCAGACAAAGATTAGCAGCTTTAGGCTTAGATCAATTTGTCTTGCAGTTATATTCATCAAAAACAAACAAACAAGCTTTTTTCAACCAGCTATCCAAAGCGATGGATTATGGAAAAAGAAGCTCTGATGAAGATTTTTTAACAATATGTGATAACATCGAAAAAGAAAAGAAAATCATAAACGATGAACTCAGAAGACTACATTCACATAAAAAACAATTCTATTCATTATATGAAGCAATCACTAGAGAATTAGCAACTTCAGAAATAAAGCTGAATTTTGATATTTCACAAGAATTTTTAAGCGATTATAATTCTGAAAAAGATGTCAAAATTAGAAATATCATTCATCGAATAGAAAAAGTAAACAGTGAATTTGATGGTGAAAAAATAGAAAACTATCTTTCAACTATCAATTTCAAAAGATACACATTCAATGACCAAAACACTCTAGTCTCATCTTACACAAAGCTTTCTAATAACTTGATTGAATTAAAAAATAAATTCGAACAACTAAAAGATACTTTGAATGAACCAAGCTTACAATTAAAAATCAACAATGCGGAATTTATCATCGGAATATTAAAACTATTGATTGAA
>CAVEQA010000067.1:0-2244 GCA_963617725.1 Paludibacteraceae bacterium | reverse complement strand
GTTTTTCACAAACTGATTTAGAGACATATTTCAATAATATGAATGAAGTAATGCCTAAAATTTCAACGCTTGCCAAATTAGAAAGTTCAATATCTAAAAAATACAATATCCACGGAATCGAACAAGTAAATGGAACGCAAGTAAAAGAAACATTGAAAAAAGGAACTAATATCTTCAACAAAGGAAAAGCAAAAAAAGAAGCGATAAAATTACTCTCTCCAATGCTTTTAAACACAAGCGATGTCTCAAATCAAGAAATCAACGAAGCATCTGATATCGCTAATGAATATAATTCATTAAAGGCAGAAATTATAAAAGATAAATTCAACATCGCAGCATTCTTTGGTGAATCAATCTTAGACTCACTTTCAAACTTTGATACTTATTACGAAATCTATAACAATACCTATGAACTCTATAAATTGATTCTTCATGGAGATGAAAAAACATTCAATCGTTTATACACAGTGATAAAAGGAGCTTCACCATTTGCTCTTCCAAAAATAAAAGAAGCTTATAAAGCCTTCAGTACATCCTATAATACCTTTGAAAACGAATTGAATAATATCATAAAATCCTACCCACTTGATTTATCGACATTTGCAGATGAAGATTTCATCGATACATATCAAGAAATATGTACATTATTCATCGATGAAGAAAATCAATACAAGATAAATCAATACACAAAATTATTATCAGACTATGAAGAATTAGAAAACATCGGCCTTAAGGATTTAGTAACTTTAATCAAGAAAAACAGCATACCATTAGGCGAACTAGAAAAGACATACGAACACAATCTATGTCACGCATTTGTAATAACATATTTTGTCACCGATGAAGAAAATAACGACTTCGATGCAAATTCATATGAAGAAGAAATCAATAAATACCAAGAGTTGATCAAAAAATACAATTCTTTATGCGTTGGTGAAACCATCGAAAAAATAACTTCAAAATTTGAAGATCCAGAAATAAAGAGAAGTACATCGACTCCGATTGGAGCTTTAAGAAAAATCTGTATGAGCTCAGGAAAAGGAATCTCGATAAGAAATACTCTCAACAAATATGAAGATTTAATCAGAATGTATTTCCCATGTTTCTTGATGTCACCACTTGCAGCCGCTCAATATCTAGATGTAAATTCTAAAAAGTTTGATATCGTTATCTTTGATGAAGCATCTCAAATACCAACTTCAGAAGCAGTCGGACCAATAGCAAGAGGAAACTCTTTAATTGTAGCTGGCGATCCTCAACAGATGCCACCATCAGATTATTTCTCTGTTGGAAGCGAAACAGATGAAGAATCTTTAGATGGATCAGAAACATTACTTGCAGATGCAGAATCTCTCTTAGATGATTGCATAGCTATAGATATGCCAAGAATCAGATTAGCATTCCATTACCGTTCTAAACACGAATCACTGATAAGATTCTCAAATAGAAATTTCTACGGAGGTAATCTCTTCACTTTCCCATCAACTGATAATTTGACATCCCATGTATCTTTCATCCATGTCGATAGTAAAACAAAGAAAAAAGGAAGTGAAATCTCAACCGAAGAAATTCAAACGATACTCAACGTATTAAAACAAATCCTTGAGAACCCACAAACAAAAAATAAATCGCTAGGAATCATTGTCTTCAATTCTTCTCAACAAGAAAAGCTCGAAGACGAAGTGGATACATTCTTAAACAAAAATCAAGAATACATAAAATTGACTCATTGGCAAGAAGAAGATTCCAATAAGAAATTATTTGTCAAGAATCTCGAAAATGTTCAAGGAGATGAAAGAGATATCATCATCATGTCAATCGGATTTATGAAAGGACATGATGGAAAAGCTCAAATCAACGGTCCACTTGCTTTAGCAAAAGGTGAAAGAAGATTGAATGTTGCTGCAAGTAGAAGTATCGAACAAATGATTGTTGTTTCCACAATCTACTCAAGTGATATCGATGAAACAGGAAAGAAAAATCAAGGTTCTAAAAATTTAAAAGATTTCCTAAGATTTGCTGAAAATTCCGAAAAATTCGTTCTAGATCAAAATGATGACTCACCAAACAAAGATCTAGCATATTTCATTGCTAAAGAATTGAAACAAAAAGGATATGAATGCGATGTATCTGTAGGTTCAAGTGAATTCAAAGTTGATTTAGCAGTCAGAAAAAAAGATAAAAAAGAATACATCCTCGGAATTCTCTTAGATGAAAAACCATTGAATGGAAATGTATCTTGTA
>CAVEQA010000066.1:0-8788 GCA_963617725.1 Paludibacteraceae bacterium | reverse complement strand
ATTTTATATAATAATCTTACAACCTTTTTATTTTTAAAAAATTGTATCTAGAGCAATAAAAATAAGAAGAAAAACACTGGGGGTAACATATGGAAGAAGAGAAACTCACAAGCTTTCAATGCAACGTTTGCGGATACGTTTACAAATCAAAGGAAAAAGAATTGCCTGATGATTTTGTTTGCCCATTATGTGAGGCTGACAAATCCCAATTCACAAAGTTAGAAGATAAGAAGGAAGAAACCAAATAATATTTTTAAAAAAATAAAAGCTGTTAACTCATACCTGAATAAAGGCATTTGTTAACAGCTATTTTATTATTCTTTTATCTTTAAATATTGGCGTCATTGCCATCAACAATGACAGCATAAATGACTACCCAACGGAAGTTGGTATAATCATCTTCATCACGATCAAAGATACGAATATAAAGTTCATAGTCATAATCAAGACCGCCGATGAATTCGAATTTAGATTCATCATTGATATAGATGAAAGTTCTCTTCTCTTCTTCGCTATATTTGACAAGGGCGTTAGTAGCTTTGAATAATTTATTAGCATCCCCTTCAAGAGTATAGCCATAATCCCAATCACCTTTGATAGGGAAAGTTAAATCAAAATTCTTACCGGTGACAAATCTGATTTCACCTTTATGAATCTTACCGACATAACTATATTGTTTATCTCCATAAACAGAAACACCTTTTTCCATCAAATGAAGCTTTCCATAATTGACCTCATCGAGGTATACCCCTCTTTTCATATCTAATAAATTAAGACGTTTCTCTTTCATGTACATTTCTCCTTCAATCACTATTCAATTATACAATTTATTTTTTTGAATATCTACTTTTTTGAATAATACTATAAATTTTCTTTATAATCTTTTAAAATATAAGGGCTTGGAGGCCCTTATGAAAACAGAAAACGAATACATTAGCTTAGAAATAAATGAAAAAGGTGGATGTCTTAAATCAATTTACGATAAAAAAAGAAATGCAGAGCTTCTTTATCAACCACTTCCTGATTCTTGGCAAGGACAAGATATCTTCATCTTTCCTTTCATTGCAAGATTGAAAGATGGGACATATACAATTGATGATAAAGAATATTCTTTAAAAAATCACGGATTATTGAGATACATGAATGCCACTTTGTCACTTGAGAAAAATGGAGATATCAAAGCTTCTTTTAACAGCGATGAAGAAACTATGAAACAATATCCTTTTGAATTCAAAGCCTATGCTCTTTATCATTTAAATGGAAATAACTTGGAGATTTCATATCATATCTTCAACCTCTCTGATAAAGTCATGCCGTTCAATTTCGGAGCTCATCCAGCGTTCAAAATTCCAGGAGTCAAAAAAGCTGATGAATTCGATATCAGCAATAATACTATAAGATTTAGAAAAAGATTGCATTTAAGAAGAATCTTACAAGATGAAAAAGGTGCTTTCAATATCAAAGAAATCAAATATAAACACTCCGATAACATTCAATTATCAAAACAATTATTCAAAGATATTCCAACTCTCATCTTAAATGCTGAGAATATGGATATTGTAACTTTAGAGAAAAATGATGGATCAAAACTCATCATCAACAAAGGAAACGCAAAATATTTAGCCATCTGGTCCGATACTAAATGGGGAGATTATGTCGCAGTTGAGCCATGGGACGGACTTCCAGATTTCGTCGATAATCCAAAAGATATGTATTCAAAAAAAGAAATCAAACTTCTAAATCCGAAAAAAGAATACAAATTCACATATAAAATCACAGTTTGTTAAAAATGGTGGAACCTACAGGTTCCACCGCTTTTATTTTCTCAAATCCTTTTGATATGTAGAGATGACACCTTTATAAGTTGTCTTGATAAAACTAGCGACATCACTTGATAATAAAGAATCACATAAGACATCCATTTTAGTCTTATAGATGTTGTCATTTTGATATTTTTGAACATTCAAAGCTAAGACATTAGCATTTTTATCTGCGACAGTATCATTTTCAGTTGGAAGACTATCATTAGCTTCAAGACCACCGGTCAAAGCACTGTTGACTGGTAAGACACCATAATCATAATCAAGGATTGATAATGCAAGTTCTGATTCAGTGAGTGGGACAATATTGCTCGGTAAATTGATAGGAGTTCCTTCTTTATCAAGCTCGTAATTATCGATAACACTAGCATCTTTTAATAAATCTAAAGCCCTGATCTCATTAGAGACATCATTGCAAATACAGTATTTAGCACTCTTTTTAACACTTTCAAATTCAGAAGCAGTTTTCTTACCTTCATAAATTCTTAAAGGTTCAAAATGAACCGTAACAGCCGGGAATAATTTTGTGTAGGTATAAGATGTGGAATAGGCATTGTTATCTCCGTCATAATTTTGAAGGAATGGCCGGTGTTGGAAATAATTTCCATCATAAGTTCCTTGGTAAGTCTCTTCATTCATGATACTCCAATCTAAGACTGTAACTTCAAGAGTATAACCTTTTTCTTTCAAAGCTTGTTTACAAACTCCATTTAAGATTTCTGCATGTGGTTTTTGAGAACATGCAATAGAGATAGTATGTGATGTATCTTTCTTACAAGATGTGAATGACAAAACTAATAATGGCAATAAAAATAAACTTTTTTTCATTTTAAGATTCTCCTTTTATCTAATTTTTTAGCTAAATATAAACCTAATTCTTGAACAACTTCAACGATGATAACAACAATCACAATGAGCATCCAAAAAACTGGACTTGTTTCAAAATTCTTTGAATGACCCATATAATAGGCATAGATTGCTGCGATAAGACCACCCGCCCCGATATTGTAAGCAAAGCTTGTATATCCGATGATATTAACAAATGTTACGCAGACACCAAGAAGCAAAGAACTCCTAGCTTCAGGAATTAAAACTTTTCTAACAATCATAAAATCGCTAGCACCCATTGATTTGATAGCTTCGATTTTTCCGTTATCAACATCAGTCAGTGATTGTTCTACAATTCTTGCAACATATGCAAATGATGAGAAGAAAAGTGGAATGACCATAGTATACCATTCACCAGTTCCTTTCCCTAATAAGATTCTAGTTAAAGGAAGAAGAATGACTGTGATGATAAGACAGGGAATGCTTCTTAAGAAATTGACAATAGCACCTAAGATGAGATTGACGATTTTATTCGGTTTGAGTCCGGTTTTAGAAGTTACTTTCAATAAAACACCCAGCGGTAATCCAACAATATAAGCTAATACAAGAGAGATAGTACTCATCAATAGCGTTTCATAAATAGCTTTTAAAACATCGATATTATCGATCATAATTCCACCTCTTCATACTTGATATTTTTAATGTTTAAAAACTGTAAAACTTTCTTATAATCTTTCTCATCAATCGGTTTTTTAATGACAGTTTGGCCGTACACTTTACCATCTTTTACCTTAGTATCGGCATAAACTAGATTGACAAGAACATTGCAGTTGAGGACAATTTCTGACAATATCGGTTCATCTGTATTTCCGTTGAATAGTATTCTTAGCATCTTTTTTTCATCTAAATTCGTGTGAATTTTATTCGAATACAAGAGCTGTTTTGTAATGTCCGCTTTTGGAGAGAGAAATACATCATCGATATTTCCATTTTCAACTATTTTTGCTTTATCTAAGATGCAGACCTTATTGCAGATAGCTTCAATTGTATTGAGCTGATGAGAAATCATGATGATAGTGATTCCTTCATTTTTATTCAAAGATGATAGAAGCGATAATACCGATTTAGTGTTTTCACTATCAAGAGCGCTTGTCGCTTCATCGCTTAAAATGACTTCTGGTTTTAAAGCTAAACATCTAGCGATGCTGACTCTTTGTTTTTGACCGCCGGATAACTGAGAAGGGTAAGAATCCCATTTATCATCTAATCCGACTCTTTTTAAAGCTTCCATCGCGATTTCTTTTCTTCTTTTCTTCTCAACTTTATGAATTTCAAGTCCGATTACGACATTCTCTAAGCAGTTCTTTTGATCTAAAAGATTAAATGACTGAAAGATCATGCCGATCATTCTTTTATCATCTCTAGATGCTTTCATAGTCGGAGAACAAAGAAGTCGGTCTTTAAAAAATATTTTGCCTTCTTCAAATGTTTCTAAGGAATTTATACATCTTACAAGGGTTGATTTACCTGCTCCTGAAAGTCCTAGTACTCCATAGACATCTCCTTTTTCAACTTCTAAAGAAACATCATCGATAACTTTTTTGCCATCGAAACTCTTACTCAAATGTTCGATTTTAATTTCTGTTTCCATTTTTACCTCCAAAAAAAATCCCGTCCCAAACACAAATATTCGTGCTTAAGGACGGGATTAACCGTGTTACCACCTTAATTCATTTTATAGTCACCTATAAAACCTTAGAGAGTTCAACATCTAAACTCATTTGCTATGACGGGCATACCCGGAGTAAGCTACTATCTTTCACTTCTCAGCTCAGAGGCCATGTTCATCATCCTTATCCGTCCTGCTTCCACCATCCAGAACTCTCTATTGGAATATATATGATTACTCTTCCTCTTCTTTGCTTTTACGACAAGTATTTTAAGCTTTTAAAATTTAAAATCAAGAAATTTCAACTAAAATCTTTTTTCAGCCTAAAAGAAAACACATCGTAGAAATCGAAGATAGCAATAAACATTCACCAGTTAAATAAGTCAGCATGATATAAAAATCACGTCTTTTACAATCCTTTTTATGAGTTGTATAATCCAAAAATAAGTCGGAGAAAATACAGGATAAATATCCAATTAACATAAGTGATCCATACAAAACTTTACCATCGATTAAAACAAGAATTGACATCACTAACATGATGACGTGGAAGAAAGCAAAACCATAAGCTAACATTCCATATTTCTTCTTTCCAGTCATAAAATAACCGGAGATCACCATAATGATAAATAATAAAGTAAAGCTTAAATAGTAATACCATTTTATCTCATAAGATAAGAATGTTTTAACTTGAAAGAAATTCAAACTGTGATGAATAGCAAAACAAATAGCACCTAATGAGAAACATAGCATTTTCTTCTTATACAACATAAAAATATCACCTATCATACAGAACAAGCATGATATATATACCATCGGGAATTTAGGAACCATGACTATCATCGCTAATGAAAATAGCAACATCAAAAAAGGTTTTGACACCTTTCTTGCTTTCTCATTTTCTACAAAGCAAAAGTATAGGTGCAAAACCATCAAGACATAGAATAAAGAAATGAATACATAAAATCCCCAATTCATATTTTATAATCCTTCTTGTTCAGCAAGAGTTTCTTTCTCGCCTTCAGGATCCATCTCATTGAAAATCTCAAGGAAGGTAGGAATTCTACTTCCATCTTCATCAAGGGCTTCTTCTCTCTCTTTGATTTCAATAGCTTTTTCTTCACAAGTTTTGGAAATAAGATATGGAGTTGCAAAGCAGAAATTCAAAATATCTTCATAGACAATTCCGTTCTCTTTCAATGATTTCATGATGCCATGAGTCATATCTTTATAAGAATAGAAAGAAGTATTTCCTTTGAGTTTCTTTAAAACTTTTTCAATTGAATGATCGGTGCAAAGAATATCTTTATCTCCATGGATAACAAGAGCATCTTGTCTTACTTTTCTCACATAATGACGATTGATCAAAATGGAAGAAAAGATAGAAACTAAAAGCCCAAACATTCCTTCAGTAGTATTTCTTCCGATAGCTTTTGCCATTCTAGCACCATATTTTTTTGTCAATTTATGGAACTTATATGCATACTGGATGTAGTGCGGAATAAGACCATTTCTGACAGTATCATAAACAGGAGCAACAAGAACTACTCTCTTGACTTCTTTTTTGAATTTATGAGCCATCTTACATGCAAGAGATGAAGAAAAACTATAACCTAAAAGATAGATATCATATCCTTGTTGACTGTAAGCTTTGATTTCATTTACAATTTGTTTTTCAAAATATCTGTGGTGATGTGTTTCTTTCTTAGCTGGATAAAATAATGATACAGTTTTAACTTCACAACCATCAAATTCACCTTTGAAATGGGAATTGAAATAATCCATCATCATAGTTGAATCATGGGTATCAGAATTTTGGAATCCATTTAAGCACAATAAAACTGTCTTATTGTTTGGTTTTGCAATTTCGATATTGCTGTTGATCTCTTTTACAACATCACTTGTTTGTTTAATTTTTTCCATATATCTTCCCTAATCCTTTTTGAATCGATACATAAATATACCGCTTGCTACAGCGACATTCAATGAATCTATGCCACTCATTTCGATTTTAATCTTGTTACCGAGTCCTTGGTATTCTTTTCTAACACCATGTCCTTCATTTCCAAAGACTAAGACAAATGGTTCTTTCAAATGATCGATTTTTCTTTCATCCTCACCATCTAAAGTTGTGACATAAATGTTGTAACCCTTTTTAGAAAAAGTGGTCAAATCATCCCTGTATATTGGTAAATGAAATAAAGCCCCTTTCGTACTTTGGATTACTTTACTATTATACAACGAAACTGAGTCTTTAGAAAAGACTACACCTGAATATTTGAACGATAAAGCGGTTCTAATTATTGTACCGGCATTTCCTGGGTCTTGAATACCATCCAAATAAATGACATTATCACCTACTTTATCACTTTCAACGAAATGACAAACACCCATACAAGGAGGTAATGATTGATAAGAAGATAATTCTCTATAAAGTGATTCTTTAAGTCCGATGATAGGCATATCTAATATCGGAGCTTTTTTATCAAGTGGCATTATCAATGTTCGCAACATATTTGCTTTTTTAGCTTCATCGACTAAATCTTGCCCTTCAACTAAAAAATATCCACCTTTAGGATCTCCTTTTTTTATTTTCAATAATTCCTTAAATACTTTATTATCTTTGCTTTCGATGATTTTATATGACATAGCTCTCTTTTCTCCCATCAAAATAACTGTTTTTCAATTGATATTGAAGTTCTTCATAATCACCGCAATACATGTTGACAATCTTGTAGAATCTCTCATCGTGATGAATATCTAATATATGTGCAAGTTCATGATAAATAATACTATCAGAAATGCTCTCTTTAAAGGCAAATAATCGATAATCAAATTTCAAGATATGTTTTGTAGGAAAACAAACTCCATAGTAACTTAAGAATAATCCAGTTTGAATCTTCCAAGAAGAAAGATCTAAACCCATTTGTTTAGCAAGAGTTCTGACTCTCACTTCTAAATATTCTAGAAATTTCTTTTTATAGATAGTAATAGGATCCTTTACTTTATTTGAAACATAAAAATACATATCAAACTTAGATAGATTCTTATCTCTAGTTATATATTGTTTCTTTCCAAAGACATAAAAATATTTATCTTCAACCATATATGGAACATAGACATTCATATCTTTATTCTTGTTCAAGCATTTGATGACAAACGAATCTAATTTCTCATAAGTCACGTATGAAGATATATATACTTCAACAGAACCATAGACCATTCGACAGTTCATACCTCGATTATTTTGTTTTTGATAGATTTTAGCCTCAATAATCCTACCATCTGAGCGCTTATAAGGCCTTGTAAAGAGAAATTTTCGTTTATCCATAAAAATATTTTAAAATATTCTTGAAATCATAATCAAGAAAAGTTATAATTTTTAAGCTTCTTGAAAGAAGTAAACAAATGCGGACATGGCGGAATTGGTATACGCGCACGTTTGAGGGGCGTGTGGGCTTCCCGTGTGAGTTCAAGTCTCACTGTCCGCACCATTATTGAAACACTGAGTTTGATACAATTTGTATCAAACTTTTTTTGTTGTATTATCTTTTTAATCTAAAATTTAATGAGCAAAACCATTAGGCATTATTAAACAATTGAATAAATACAATACATTTTGTATAATATCTTTTAGGAAATTGGAGTTTCAAAATGGCTAAAAATTTTTTTGATTTAGTTAAAGATTCCTTCTTCAATCCATTTTCAAACGGAAATATAAGACTCAACTATGATTTATTAGAATTGATAAATTCTAAAATGTCATTGAATAATTTACAAGTCACCAAAGAAGAAATAGCTGATTGGATAATCGATTATCTTGACAATTCGCCGGTTGAAATCTTCAATGATGAAATGAATAAAATTACCGATTCTAGCGGATTTGCATATGATAAAATCAGATATTTTGTCAAATGCGGTTGGTTAGTTGAAGATTTTGAAGGAATAAGAATTACCTATCAGATGGATGAAATAGGAATTCAAATCCTTGAAACAATGGCAAATGTCATCAAAGAAGATACTAAATCCTTAGAATTTTCTGGTTTTGTTTATAACATCTATAGCAACTTGATGCATTTCAATTACGAACATGCTGTCGATATCATTGAACAAATTTATCAAATCTCTAAAGAATTAAATTCAATGCTGAGAGGTTTAAATGTCAATATCAAAAAGTTTTTGACAAAATTAGTCAGTGAAAATGAAGCACAGCCAAAAGAAATTTTGAACACTATCTTTTATGAATATCAAAGAAAGGTCGTTTTAAAAGCATTTAGAAATTTCAGAGAGGTCGATAACCCATCTAAATATAAAAACAAAATCTTAGCTAAAATTGAAGAACTCAATCAAGACGAGAATTTTGAAAAACTCGTAAATAAATATGTCGAAGTAAAGCACGACAATATCAATCAAAAAGAATATAGAGATGAAGCTAACAATTTCTTCAAAGAAAGATTCAACTACATAAGAG
>CAVEQA010000065.1:0-8943 GCA_963617725.1 Paludibacteraceae bacterium | reverse complement strand
TCATTTTTATAAATAATTTCACCTTATCACTTTCAAAAACAATTAAATGAACAAGTTCATTTTAATTATGTAAGCCCTTTAAATCAATTAAAATTCTATTTTTTTATAAATTTTTCATATATTTGCTTTAAATTTACTTATTAATTAGTGTATTTCACTTAAATGCGCAAACTTTGAGCAATTTAAAATTGTAAATTCTTTTTTAAAACTCATTAATTCATTTAAGTTTAAGTAAAAATATGGTAAATTAATATAATAAGTTAAAAGATTTAATTAAGGAATATTAACGAGGATATCAATATGAAAAACTATAAACTAAACTCTAATGACGATACGGACTTTCTTTCAATCATTTCAGCTCTTGCTTATAGTTATCTAAATGTTTTTATCGTTTTTCCAGAAGAAAATTTAGCCACTACTTTAAAACTAGAGGGCTATGTAACACACGGCATCCAAGATGCTCCTAAAAAATATTCATATGATGATATGTTAAAGACATACACTAAATATCGTGTTCTCTCTGATGACGTTAATCTATTCTATGATAGTTTGGCATCAAAGAATTTAAAATTATTATTTTCTGATCCAGAAAAGAAGCAATTTGAACTTACCTATCGTGTTATCGAAAACAATGAGATTCATTTCTATAGCGCTAATTACACAAAAATTTCAAATGATGATGAACCATTAAAACTTGTATGTGGTTTTAGAAATATCGATAAAATCAAAAATGAAAAGACAAAATTGCATTCTGATGGTCTTTATAAAGCTTATTCAACTTTGTCTAAAATTTATCTATGTATGTATAGAATCGATGTTAAAAATGATGTTTATTATGAAATCAAGTCAACTGAAAATATAAGAAAAGCGGAGATGTATAATAATCCATCTGCAATCAAAAACTTCGAGAGTATCATGAGATACACTGTGAGTGAGAATTTCATCGAACCTGTTTTAGAATTTACAAATCTAAAAACACTGAGTGAAAGAATGAAATCTTGTGACAACATTTCCATGGAATTCCATGGAAAATATAACGGTTGGTGCAGAGCTACTTTTATCAAAGAAGATGAAGATGAAAACGGAAATATCTCCCATGTCTTATTTGCTGTTGAAATAATCAATGAAGAAAAGCAAAAAGAAAATGTTTTAAGACATCTTGCTGAAACAGATTATTTGACAGGCATGTTAAATCGTCGAAGTGGCACTCAACAGATTGAAGATTGCATATCAAAAAATAAAGAAGGAATGTTCTGCATCCTTGATATCGATCATTTCAAAGCAATCAACGATACCTTCGGACACAATATCGGAGATGAAGTCATCATCAAAGTTGCTAACTCATTCAAAGAAATTGTCAAAAATGAAGGCATAGCCATGAGACTAGGTGGCGATGAATTCTCAGTTTTTTTGCCTGGTGTTCTCTCCAAAGAGATAACAACAGAGTTCTTTGATAAACTCGCAGATACTGTTTCAAAAATCAAACTTCCACAGGAAGATTTTAAGATTACAATCAGCGGTGGCGCTTATTTATTTAAGGCAAATTCAAATATCGATTTCAATTATCTTTATAAAAATGCCGATGAAGCTTTATATCGGAGTAAGAAACTCAAAGGTTCAATCATTCAATTCGCTTTCTAACTAAAACAAAAAACAGGATTCAATTATGATGGTATTTCCAAAATAATCGAATCCTTTTTTTTATCCTTATTATTGATAAGTGATGCTTGAAGTCGAACCTGTATATGTCTTACTTTGATCCCAAGTTTGATCAGATAATTTTACCTTTACTGTTGCACCATTTGAATTTGTTTTCCCCCATTGGTCAGTAGCTTCAGCTAGCATCAAATAATCGGAAGTTGAAGCTTGAGTAAAGGTATTGTTACTCAAAGTTACAACGGCTGAGATATTTGTCAAATAAAACATCGGAACACTTTTTGTTGTCACTTCAAATGTGCAGTCAGTTGCCGTGAAATAATCAGTTCCTTCACTAGAATCACCGGAGAAGGATTGATATATGAAGATACCACCAGCATCAATTGTATGACTTGAAGAATTAGAGTCACTAGTTCCTGTTCTATTTCCTTTACCAGTACAGGAGAAATTACAACTTGTTAAAGAAGCACTTGAACCGCCTTCAACAACTACCATTTGAGCATTATTTGCTCTCCCAGTTGAATCAGTCACTGTGATTGAATCAGTCGAATAGACAAGCGGTGAACCATTTGAATTGGTTTCAAGTGTCATATTGCTAGCTACGATACTACCTCCACCTCTATCAGTTGCAAGACTTGCACATGAGACACCACTAGTTGTAATTTCAACATAACTAGATGTTATATTACCTCCGTATGTCGCATGAAGCCCTCTTGAACCAGCTGATCCTTTCGTTGTGATTTTCGAGTTTGATATGTTTACATTGCCACCATTAGTGCTGATAACGGCGTTAGAACCATTACCATACGTAAGAATGTTTGCATATTGAATTGTCGCACTTGAAGAAGAACCTGAAACGACAATTCCGGAATTTATTCCGAAGAAATTATAATCATCACTCACTTGTCCGTTACTAGCTCCACTTCCTGACTTTGAAACATCAATATAACTAGAGCTAGTTCCTGTGATATTCAAACTTCCACCATTCACGACTAGAAAGACAACTTGGTCAGAATTATTTGATGCACTTATATATTCACCACTTGTGATATTGACACTCACTCCATCAATCAAATAAGCAGCAGAAATCGTTTTGCTTGTGGTTTGATTTCCGTACTTAAATGAAACCTTAGAACTGCCGCTTTTAATCTCATTTCCATTGGTATCATATAATTTGCTTGTTGATGTAGAGATTGTTGAATCTACTTCATTTGAAACTGAACTCGAGTTAGAAGAAATAACACTATTTGTATTATTGCTAAAACAAGAAGCAATCAACATAACTGCTAAACTCGGAATTAAATAATACATTTTTTTCATATATGTATCCTCCTTTGATATTTCAATTTTATATTTCAAAGCTTAAAACTAACTTAAAATAAAAAATATATTTTTAGGAAATATTAAATTTTTTAATTAAAAAAATAGGTTTGCGATTTCTCGCAAACCTATAATTTTGATTAATGAATCAATTATTCACCGTCAGTCTTTACTTCTTCGTCTTTGTGTTTTTTATTAAGAATTAAAACTCTTACTAAAACCCAAGCAGTTCCGCAAACGACAAAAGTGCATAAAACAGCATCGACGATGTAAAGAGCGATTCTCCAACCACTGGTCTTATAAGAAATGATAGTACCAGGAGCAACACCTTGCATAGCATTAGAATTGACGACTGTATATAAGACATTGTGCAATGCTTTTCTTATAGCTTGTTTTCCAGTAGCAGATAAATCCATTTCATTTTTCTTAAAGGCTGCCCAAGTGAGTTGCATATCAGTACCAGCTCTCAAACCTTGGTTTGGATTCATATAGTCATATAAGTTGAAGTCAGAAAGACCAAAGCCTCTGAATCCCCATTCATTTCTTAAGACATTAGTCATAAGGTTAGTGCTACCACCAGCCCAAACTGTACCGATTCTATTGAAGGAAGACATGACTGCTGTACAAGCATTCATTTCTTTTTGAGCATGATTTCCCTTATCATCACAAATGTAATCGATTGTTGTCTTAGCTTCTTTGACAACGATTTCAAATGGTTTCAAATAAACTTCACGGATTGTTTGTTCATCTGCCCATGTGCATAAAGCAGCAGTTCTCCAAGTCTCTTGATCATTTAAGGCAAAGTGCTTGATGTAAGCATATAAACCTTTATCAGCGGCACCGGAGACGACTTGAGCAGCAATCTTACCAGCTAAGACACCATCTTCAGAATAATATTCGAAGTTTCTACCTGCGAATGGTGAACGATGTGTATTCATAGCAGGTCCATACCATCCTGAGAAAGCAGGAGTCATTGATAATGATTCTTCACCGATTGCAGTACCCATCTTCTTACCTAAATCTTTGTTGAAGGTTGCAGCAAGAAGTGGTTCTGACATATAAGCAGTGACATTATTGTATTTACCCATTAAGGATGAGAAACCTTGAGGTCCATCGTGATCTTCAGTGGCTGGCTTTCCAATACTAGTAATAGCTGGAGTATTATAAGCGCCATTTACTAAATATTCTTTGACTTTCTTATAATCATCTTCTGTCAATTGATTGAGAAGCTTGGTATATGCTTCATCATCATAATCAATACCTCTTAAATCAATCAAATTCAAACCATTATCTTCACCCATGACTGGATCTGTATCACTATCATTATTTGTGACAGTGTATGGCTTTAATAAATCAGCGATTGTCTTTCCGTTGATAGTGATCTTATCAGCTTCGGCATCTTTGCTTGTTGGAGCAGTTGGATAAGTAGAATCAAAGTTAGCTCTTGACATCAAAGTTGCATAACCATCTGTCTTAGTATCTTTGAACATAGCAGAAATATCATCAAATTGATTGGTTACTTCAGCCTTATCAGAACTTCTTTGTTTGTAGGTCTTAGTTTCACCGACATCAAAAGAAACAGTTAATTTATTTCCGGATGCATCGGTAGAAACTGTATGACTATCATCTTTGATTTCAACAGTATATGTTCCTTTTTCGAGTTCATATCCTTTAAAATTGTTCTTATTCTTATCGTTGTAATCATAAGATGCCATATCTTCTTTATTGATGGTCAAAGTGACAGTATCTGTTTCATTTGGAGCAAGAAGTTTAGTCTTGGCAAAATCACCTAAGACAGTAGAGGCTTTTTCAATTCCACCATCGGTATATGGAGCAGTGTAGTAGGCTTGAACTACTTCTTTACCAGAGTAAGAACCGGTATTTTTAACTTCAACTTTGATTTCAACTGTATCACCAGAGGTATTGGATTCTGTGATTTTCTTTGAGAAGGTTGTATAGCTCAAACCATAACCGAATGGATATGCGACTTGTTGGTTATAAGAAGTTTCATTGGAACCAAATCTAGTTTCATAATATCTATATCCGACATAGATTCCTTCTTCATATTCAACAAAGTGAGCAGCTTTAGTGCCACCATTTCCACCATCAATCTCGCTAACACCTGTGTATTCATTGACATTGTTAGTAGCGAAATTGACATAGGTTGGATCTTTAGTGAAATCTCTAGAATATAAATCTGGAGTTCTACCACTTGGATTGACCTTACCAGCAAGGATATCACCTAAAGCATTGAAACCAGTAGAACCTGGAGATCCAGCCCAAATGATACCATCGATATCATCGTCATCTTTCAAATCTCCAATTTCCATTGTTGTTGAATTGTTTAAAACGATAACAACCTTAGAATAATTGGTCTTTGCAAAGGAGATCATCTCTTTCTCTTCTTTGGAGAGTTCGAGTTCGTGTTGTCCGTCGACATAATTGGCGACTTCTTTTTTAGCATTTTCAGCTTTTTCCCTAGGATTTGCAATTTTTGAATTGCTTCCATTCAAAATCTCTTGTGAGCCTTCAGTATTAGAATCTGCCTTCATATCTCTTGATAAATCAAGGCCTTCACCACCACAACGGGAGATGAAAACAACGGCTGCTTCTTGATTATCAACAGTGAAGTTATAAGTGGATGGTTGAATTTCACCGATGAAGAATGTGGAAGTATTGTAATTATCCATTTGGATTTCTTGTCTTGCATAATAATCCTTTTGGGTGTTAAAGAAATTATAAACACCTTCATCGACTGTGTAACCAGCTTTTTCTAAAGCAGTTTTTGGATTGGAGCAAGTAGTTGTATCAACATTACCAGAACCAGAACCACCATAGACTGGATCAACACTTCCTCTACCTAAAAGAGCGATTTTAGTTGTAGTAGGAATTGGAAGAGCATTATCCTTATTCTTTAAAAGAACCATACCTTCATCACAGATTTCTTCAACTACTTTTTCACCGTTAGCTTTAGCTTCAGCAGTGCCAGATCCACTTTCAGTGGCTTTTCCAAAAGAGGACTTGTAATAATTGGAATCCCAACTTTCGCTTCCTTTAGCAGCGGTTTTAACAATTTCGCCTTTGCCAAGAGGAGCCCAAATAGTACCGGCATAGGTATCAAGCATGGTTGAGAAGTTTGGAACGACACATTCAATAGCGACAACAGCACCTGTTGCAATTGCTAAGAATGGAACCCAGATACCTAAAAACTTCGAATTCTTCATTCTTTTTTTGGACATATTTTTTCTCCTTTTTTGTCCCTTACTTTTTTGAAAAAATAAGTAAGTGTAGCTCTTGTAAGGGCTACCGAGAACAATATAGTCAAAAGAAAAGCCCTTTCAAAGTGAAAAGGCGTAGTTTTACATATTTCAGGCGTGATTTTAATCATCGATGGTGAAGGTCATCGTCAACAAGAAGATATCGCTTTCAACTCTCGTATTCATGACTCCATCATACTTCTTAACGATATTTTGCATCGATTTTAATCCATATCCATGAT
Source organism: Paludibacteraceae bacterium (assembly GCA_963617725.1). Lineage (GTDB taxonomy): Bacteria > Bacillota_I > Bacilli_A > RFN20 > CAG-288 > Enterosoma. The sequence continues at coordinate 2,468 of CAVEQA010000065.1, read as the reverse complement.
AAGACTTATCAAATTTTGAAGTTTCGATTTTACCATCAACGACTTTTAAATTATCAGGATTGAAGAAATTTTCTAATTCAATCGAGACAATATTTCCTTTTCTTTTCAATACTAGGGAAATATGTCTTTTTTCTTCCTTCAATTTCATCGTCGCTTCAATAGCATTAGAGATGGCATTTCCAAATAGAACATAGATATCAGTGCTTGACATGAAAGATAATGCTTTACCATCAGCTATAGAGGTGAATTTGATATGATTATTCTCAGCTCTTAGAGCATTTTGAGTCAATACGACATCCAAAGCCTGATTTCCTGTTTTAACAACTGATTCATAAATATCGATTTCATCATAAATATCTTTGAGATCTTCTTTGGTGATTTGACTGTTATTTGTGAGCGTATTGACTCTGTATTTCAAATCGTGAAATTTGATATTCAAAGAATCAATATTTTCCTTTGACAACTCATACTGTTTCTTCTCTTGTTCAATGATTCTTTTTTCTATCTGCAATTCTTGTTGTAACTTATTTCTTCTTAAAAAAACAAAGAAGAAAATCAAAACCAAAAGACAACTTGCAAAATTAGAGACTAAACCTATCAAATAAACAGCATCATTTTCAAAAGAATAATAACAAATTCTAACACCCGATGAGATGATGATTGTAAAAATGACAACGATAAGTGCGAAGAATAAGAGTTGAGTATTGTTATATATGAGCTGTAAATTCTCTTTTCTTTGCTTTAAATAATAATAATAGAACAAAACATAAGTCACTACTAAAACAAGTGCTTGAATGGAATAACTGATGATGCTATATAGAGTTGACGAAGTATCTATTCCTGAATATATTGAAATAAAACTTGTTATTATAGATGAAAAGATGTTATTAATATGATGAACAGTATAACTAGTAAGTGCTATTAAAAATGCATTAACTAATTTCATCTCATAACATATCATAAGGCAGGGTATTGAAAACAAGAGTAAACATGTGTACATAAAAGTCCAATACAAAATGTTCACCACTGAATTTCCAGTCACAAAAACGGAGGGGAAAAAGTAACCAAGAACTGAGAATATTACTGTCATCAAAATAGCTTTGATGATAAAATGATTTCTTCTTTTATAGACTGGTGTTGCAATTAAAAAACAAGCAAGAAATGTTTCGATGACTAGTTGACAATTTATCTTATTTATTTCACCAAAAAACATATCATCTCCTAGCTCCAGATAGATAATTACCTAAGGCTTCTAAGAATTCTTTTCTTCTAGTTCTTGGCATCTTTAGTTTTTCGTTGTTGGTCAAAACGACAAAATCTTTTTCTATTCTTTCTACGTATTCTAGATTGACTAAATAACAGCTATTGCACTGACAAAAGCTCAAACTCTGAAGTTGGGAAATTGCAGATTTCAATGATGCATGGACTTTATATTCTTTTTCTTTTGTATGATAGAAAAGGTCGTGATTGTTGACTTCGACATATAAGATATCTCTTCCTAAGATTTGTTTGCTTGCGTTTTCAACTGAAATCAAGACATTGGTCATATGAAATTTCGAATTCAATATTTTATATACTTTTTCCATCTTCATTCTGAATGGATCATACAAGATAGGTTTGACAATGAAATCAACAGCATTCACTGAATATCCATCCACAGCAAATTGAGCCATATTAGTCACAAAGACTAGTAAGACATCATCGTCTATTTCTCTCAATTTAACACTTGTTTCCATTCCATTGATGGTATCTTTTCCAAATTCGATATCCATAAAGAGCAGATCGTATTTTCCTTTTTCAAAATGAGAAAGAAATTCTTCACCGCTTTTATAAGTATCATATTCAAATGTTGAATTTTTAGACCTGATAAATGTTTGAAGATAATTTATCAAAATATTTTGTTGTTCTATTTCATCTTCGATTATTGCGATTTTCATACTTCCACCTTATATTTATCTCTTTGTATTATACAAAAGAAATGCATATTTCTTACCTTAAACTTTTAAAAAATGGTCTTTCTATAAAGAAAAACCACTTAAATAGCTAAAAAATAGAATTAGAACTAGTCTAAGGATTGAATAGAACCAGTTTTCTTATATTTTCTGATACCTAAAGTATTGATGACCCAATGCTTGACTGTTTGCCAATCAGAATCATAATACATTGCACCGATGATTCTTTCTAATAAGGCAACAGAAGAATTCTCAGGTACAATTGATTTATCATCGCTTGCGAAGACATCATCATTATATATGTATTTCCACACTTCATGGTCATTGACAAATTTTGTCAATGTATCATCTTTTAAATATGCTTCCAGAGCTTTCTTGATTTCCTTTTCAGTGCAATAACCTCTTGTGAATAAATAATGAGTGTGGATGCTTTCTAATAAGCTCTTTCCAACCGCTTCAAAACCAGAGTGAAAAAACACATGTCCAGGTGTTGTTGATAGCTTTAAAGCATAGACC
>CAVEQA010000064.1:0-9151 GCA_963617725.1 Paludibacteraceae bacterium | reverse complement strand
CGTTTATGTTATTTGACAAATTTAGACCTAAATATATTATTGACAAAGAAAATGCTAAAAAAATAGTCGAAATTATTATCCTAATTTTATGCTTTTCTAAATATTTTTTTGAAAGATAAAAAGACTCACTGTGTTGAATCGAATTATTTTTTTTGATTTTTAAATCTTCTTGGTTATCAATTATAACTTTAGGATTATTTTCTTCTTTTTCTACGATGAAATTTCCATCTTTTAATCTATAAATATAATCAGCAAATAATGTAGCGTTTTTTTCATCATGAGTAACAAGAATAATCAAGTGATCTTTACCAAGTTCTTTTAAGAGTTTATAAATTTCAAGAGCATTCTTTTCATCTAATTGTCCAGTAGGTTCGTCTAATAGAATTGATTTTGGATTTGAAATTAAAGCTCTTGCTAAAGAAACTCTCATCTTTTCACCTCCGCTTAATTTTGTTACATCCTTTTGGATAAATTCTTCAAGATGAACTAGTTTAAGAACTTCCTTTATTTCTTTATTAACTTCTTCTTTTCTTTTTCCATTTAAATATAAAGGTAAGGCGACATTGTCAAATACAGATAGATAATTTAATAATAATGATGATTGAAAAACAATACCGATATTGTTTTCAATACCATTTATCTTTCCTTCCACAGGTTGTAATTTATTTGAAAGCAAAGAAAGAAATGTTGATTTTCCTGAACCCGATTTTCCTAAGAAAACAACTAAACCAATTTCAGGCAATTCAAAGTTTAAATTTTTGAAGATGTAATTGTCTTTTTCGTAATAAAAAGATACGTTTTCAAATTTGATTTTATCCATAAATATCCCTCATATAGAATTGACTATAAGGAATAAAATTGTCTAAAAAAATCGCCTTTGCTAAGCAAAGACGATTGAAAAGTTTATTTATTTTCTTTTTCTTTCTTCAATGAAGATTTAAATAAGAAGAATCCCCAAATGATGAACGCACAAGCTAAAACCCCATCACTGACAAAAAGCGCAATCTTCCAATAAGGTAAAGCATAAGCGTAGGTGATACCTTCACCATATCCGTTCATAGCGTTTGAATTGACAACGGTATAAAGAATATTTTTGGTTGCTTTTCTAATAGCAGTTTGATGTGAAGCAGTAACTATACTTCCAGAGCTTGATGGCTTTTTATCTTGAATCAAATTTAAATCTCCACCAGCTCTTATCATTTGATCTGCATACATATAGGAATTAGTATTGTAATCAGTGATTACCATACCTTTAAATCCCCACTCATTTCTTAAAATATCAGTTAAAAGTTCATAACATCCGCCAGTCCAAACAGTACCAATACGATTGAAAGAAGACATCATGGCAGTAGTTTTTCCAACCTTGACAGCCATCTCAAATGGTCTTAAATATATTTCACGTAAAGCTTGTTCGTTAATCCAAGTGATCAAACCATTAGTGTCTCTATTTGTTTCTTGTTCGTTGACTGCAAAGTGTTTAACATAAGTGTAAACGCCTTTCTTTTTAGCGCCTTTAATGACACTAGCAGCCATCATGCCTGAAAGATATGAATCTTCAGAATAATATTCCCAGTTTCTTCCACCAAATTGATTTCTATGGATGTTGCAAGCTGGTGCATACCAACCAGAATATGATCTTTGATCGCCTCTTTCATTTCCGATGAGGGATTCATTTCCAATAGCATTTCCCATTTCTTCAACAAGAGTGGTATTCCAAGTAGCTGCAATTACACATTCTGAAGCGTAGAAACAAGTATTATAAACTGTTGCAGTAGAATCGATGACAGTCATAAAGTTTGTGAAGCCAGCAGGACCATCTGGATCAACTGTTTTTGGCTTTCCAATGTTTTCTAATTGTGCAGTGTTGAAATTACCTGTGCCGATTAGATTTCTCATCTCTTCATAGGTCAATTGATTTAAAAGTTTATCCCAAAGTGGATCATCATAGTCTTTACCAATCAATTGATAGAGTTTTGTAGTACATTGTTCTTCAGTTTGTTTCTTTCTTTTTTGTCTTGGCTTTCTTAAGGAGTACCAAGGTTTATCGACATCTACATCAGTCCCAGACCCGATATAATATTCCATTGTCAATTTATTGATGAAATCTTCATCGGTTGTATAATCTTCTTCAGTTGGAGAGGTAGGATAAGTGGATTCGAAATTTGATCTAGAGAAATTAGTTTTGATGTAGTTAGAAACATCATCAAATTTATTATTTACAGATGAATTTTCACTGCTTGCTTCGTTATAGAAGATATCATTGGTTACAGTAAAAGGAATAGATAGAGTTGAATCATGAGCGTTTTTAGAAATGTAAAGTCGATAATCATTTCCACTTTCTAAAACATAACCGCCATTTTCTGTTTTTGTTTTTAAATAATCATATGAAGCTAAATAATAAGGATCAAATGTGATTGTTACAGTTTCACTTTCATTTGGGCTAAGAGTGTTTGTTTTAGCAAAACCAACTAAAACTTTTTCTGCTTTTTCAATTCCGCCTTCTGTATAAGGTGAATGTCCATAAAGCTGAACGACCTCTTTTCCTTGGGTTGATCCTGTATTTGTTACTTTTACTTTGATGTCATAAGTTTGTCCTTTTATAATATGTGAATTTAAAACATCGGGGTTTTCAATTTCCCAAGTGAAGTCTGTATAAGATAAACCATAACCAAATGGGAAGACAACATTTTCTTTATACCAAGCTTCTCCATCAATTGCACCTCTTGTCTCATAATATCTATATCCGACATAGATGCCTTCTTCATATTCAACAAAATGCGCATTTTGTTCAGACCCATTGATGAGATATGCGTTACCTTTTCCATTATTTGTTCCAAAATTATTGTAGGATGGAGTTTTTGTAAAGTCTCTACAATAGGTGTCAACTAATCTTCCTGACGGAGAAATTTCCCCATTTAAGATTTTTCCAAGTGCTTCCATTCCTTGGCCACCTGTTGTACCAATCCAAAGAGCACCTTTTAATTTACCATTATAAGTTGTTTCATCTTCTAAAAATCCTAATTCCATGCTTGTTCCACAATTAATAACTAAAATAACGTTATCAAATGGAGAATCTGTTGCACAAAGTGATTTCAAGAGATCTTTTTCGTTGTCATCTAATTCTAGATAATGTTCAGTCTCATCTTTTCTACCTTTTGTATTTTTAGATTGAGTAGGTAAGTCATATCCCTCACCACCAATTCTTGAAATGACTACTAATGCAGCATCGGTGTAAGAATCGGCATATAAATTTGGTGCCTTATCATAATCTTGAAGAGCTAACTCACCAGTTTCAAAACCGGTTAATATGTCACCCATTGAAGGAGAAGATGGTCTACCTTTGCCTTGAGACTTTTTCTTTTCATAGAAACTTTTTAAAGTAGGATTATATTGGATATTTGCATCATCGAGTGATTTGTATAAATCTATACTATCAGAGGAGTCTTTGCTTGCAGAACCTGAACCCCCATAGACCATATTGACTGAATTCATTCCATATACTGAAACTTTACTTGATTTTGTAAGTGGAAGAGAATTGTTATTTTTTAATAAGACAAAACCTTCTTCACACATCTTTTGATTTATTGAATTTGCGTACTTTAAAGAATCTTCTTTAGAGTTTATTCCATCATCAGTTTTATAATATTGAGCTTTACTAGGGTCTCCAGATTTTACTACTCTTCTCTCATCGCCAAAAATTGTATTAAAAGTATTAGAAATCAAATCAACTTTTGTAACAACACAGTTGACTGTTGTCCATAAAACTAAAGTAGAAAGAGTAATTATTGTATATACTTTATGTTTCCTAAAAGGATAAGTTAAAAATTTACATTTATTTGCCATATAAACCTCTTAGATATTTGCTACTCTTGGTCTCCAACCAAGATCACAACTTGCATTTTCAATGTCAATATAATCGAATAGACAACCAACAGCTGTATATGTTCCTGTAGCTTCGCTTGATTGCTTGATTTCAAAGGAAATGGTATTATCTCCACTTGTTAAATTTATTGTTGGTGTCAAGGAAATTTTTTGACATTCTAAATCAGCTTCGGTAGTTCCTACTTGTTTAACTTGGATAGAACCATAATTGATTTCTACATCATTAACTTTGATGACAAACTTTGTATTATCATAAGTGAAGTTTCCGTTTTCAGAACCTAGTCCTAATGATAATTTACAACTGGTATCACCATCAGAATTAATTTTATAAGTTACAGTTGTCGGTTTATTTAAATAACCTAATATATGTCCATTTGAACATAATGGAGTTTGTTGAATCATTCCTCTTCCAGAAGGTGAGGAAGAATAACCAGCTCCTGAAAGGTGAGGGATAGAATCAACATATTCAGTTTCAAATCTTGTAGTTTCAACATATACATCATCGATTCTTATCGTGACATAAGCAGTTACAGATTCACACCCTTCGGCGCTTGCAATAACTCTAAATTTAATGGTTCCTTCGGTAGAATCTTTTGGTGTTCCACTGATCATTCCTAAGGTTTTATCAGCTTTTAAACCAGTTGGAAGACCACTACCTGAAGAAAATTTGAGAGCATAAGTGATATTTTTTGCACCATAAGCTTTTCTTATCGATTGACTGTATTCATCACCGACAAGTCCAGAAGGTAAATCAAAATCTTCAAAAATAATTTTTCCTAAATCATCTTGTTTCTTTTCACCTTGGATAATCGTAATCGTGAATTCGACTTCTTTATCGCTTGCACCTTTAGCTTTTGCGATGACTGTGAATTTTAAATTTTCAACGGCAGTTTCAGGAATGCCTGAAAGTTCACCATCACTTGAAAGAGATAAACCAGTAGGTAAAGAAGAAGTGTCTTTTAAAACATATGAAATATCACTCATTCCTGTAGCGGTTCCTATATTTTGCTTATAAGGTTCACCAGTCGTTCCATTTGGAAGAGCAAAAGAAGTGTATTCTATTTCTCCAGGTTGAATGTATAAAGTAAAATCAGCGTAATATTCGATATCGTTTAAATCAATCATTACTGCTTTAAAAGTGAAATCTCCAGCTTCTTTTGGAGTTCCTTTGATGAGTCCATCATCATATAAAACAAGGCCTTCAGGCAATGATGAAGAATAATCTAAATCATAGTACATATCACTAGTACCTGTTGCGATAGATTCGTTATATTCGACACCGATTTTGCCATCACTTAATTTTCTTCCTTCAAAAGATTTAATTTCCTTTGAACAAGAACAAAGAGAAATAAATGAAATTATCAATAAACTTTTGCTCATTTTTTTAATTAATTTATTGGTCATAAGTATTTCCTCTATCTAATAATGAGGCCCTTTTGGGCCTCATTTATAATTTAGTCTTCTTTTTTCTTCTTGATAATTAATCCGGTTGTGACAAGTCCTAAAGCTGCAATTATTGAAGTAGATGCAATGATGCTTCCACCACATCCACCTTTTGAGCTTGAACCATCTTCGCCTTTATCACCCTTATCGCCTTTATCACCTTTATCACCATTGGAACCGTCTTTTCCGTCAGTTCCGTTTTGTCCATCTGTTCCATTTGTGACAGTATGATAATATTCACTTCCATCAGACATGATAGTTGCATAATAATCGACATTTCCAATAGTTCCAATCTTTTCGACTGAAACAACGGAAACTGGTTCATTGACTTTGCTACCATCTTGAGTAACTGTTAAGGTGATAGTTGACATACCAGACATAACGAAGCCACCTTTAGCGGAATTTAAGTAAGACTCATCGGTTCCACTAATTTTCTTAGCTACATGGATGGTATAAGTGCCTTTTTTAACTGTTTCAGCAATTGTTCCAGTGAGTTTTCCGCCTACTAATTTCAATCCAGCAGGAACTTGGCCATGCATTAAAACATAAGAGGCATTTTCTTCACTATCAGCAACATCAATTTCAACTGTGTCTCCAGGTTTAACTTCTTGGCTGACTTCTTTTGTTTCATAAGTGACACTTGTATCTGAGTTGCCGTTTTTCATAGCGGAGGAGTGCAAAACTGTATAGAAAATACGTTTGGCAGCGTTATGTAAAGCGGTGAGTTGAGTTGCTGTATTAGATTCATCAGTGTTGACAATACGTGCGATAGAATTTGCTTTGCTATCAAGGGACATATCATTTCCAGCACGGATCATTTGGTTTGCATTCATACAACCTTGACCAGAACCATGAGCGTCAGTGATGACAACACCTTTGAATCCCCATTCTTCACGTAATAAATCATTCAATAAGGCATAATTGCCACCAGCCCATTCAAATCCAATACGGTTGAATGAAGACATAGCACCATTTGAATCTCCACGTTTAACTGCCCATTCGAAGACTTTGAAATAGTTTTCACGCATTGTTTGCTCATCAGCCCAAGTTGCAACACCATCAGTATCACGGTTTGTTTCTTGGTCATTTAAAGCAAAATGCTTCATGAATGTTACCATACCTTTGCTTCTTGCACCTTTGACAACTAAGGACATCATTGTAGCAGAAAGTGTAGCATCTTCAGAATAATATTCGAAGTTTCTTCCACTAAATGGAGAACGATGAATGTTTCCACCAGGTGCATACCATCCAGTGATATGTGCCCATAAACCGTATTCTCCAACTAATTCACCTTGTTTATAAGCAATATCTTTATTCCAAGTACAACCGACTAAAGTTTCGGTTGCAAATGAGAACTTATGATCGCCTGCAAATGGCTTGATTAAGGAATCTCCGCCGCCAACCCAAGCACCAGTTAAACCGACAGGACCATCAGAGTGACCGGCTACTGGAGAACCAACAGCATCTGAAGCGTTGAATTGGAATTGAGTTGCTTCCATCAAAGCATAGGTTTGATCTACTGTCAATTGAGATACGAATTCATCCCATTTTGGATCATCGTAATCATAATTTTGCATATCCTTGAGTTGAATTGGAGCTTTATTAGTTTCTGAATATGCTTCGCTAGCACTTCTAAAAGCTGGAGTGGTTGATGAATACCAAGGAGCTTTGCCTGGATTTCCGTTTTCATCTGGATAATTTGGATTTTGTTCATCATACCATGTTGCAATGACAGCATTACCTTGAGTTGCATTTTCTTTAATTGGCATTGCAAATTTATTCAAGAATTCCTCATCTCTTGAAAGACTATCTTCAGTTGGGGTGGTTGGGAAAGTATTATCCCAATCTGCTCTAGAAAGAACATGTCCTTTCATTTCTTCACTAGAGGAAGTGAATAAGCTTGTAATCTCTTTTCCAGTTGTTGGATCTTTATCAATGTTTTCTCCATTTCCATTGATTGTTTTCTTTGTTCCATTTGTCCAAGCGTCATGAGCGTTTTTGCCGACATATAAGTCATAACTGCCAGCATCTAATTCATAACCGACATGACCATCTTTATCACTATCATAAACATCATAACTTGCCATATCATAACCAGAAATGGTTAAGGTTAATGTTTCTGATTCAGTTGGTCTTAAAGTCTTTGTTTTTGCATAATCACCTAAAACTACATGTGATTTTTCAGTTTTACCAGTTTCATAAGGAGTCGAATAATAAAGTTCAACGACATCTTTTCCAGCATAGGTTCCAACATTAGTTACTTTGACATCAATAGAGATTGTAGATTCACTTGTCAAAGTAGCAGTGTCCATTTTTACATCTGAAACTTCCCAAGTGAAATCTGTGTAGGAAAGACCGTATCCGAATGGATAATTGACATTAGCTTTATACCATTCTTCACCATCGGTATATCCTCTGGTTTCATAATATTTATAACCGACATAAATGCCTTCTTCGTATTCAACTTCTTCGATACCAAGGTAATCGCTGAAGTTGGTTTCAAATGTTGTTCCATCTTCATTTCTATACTGGTTACCTGCAGTTCCATCTGCATAATAACCGACATTGTTATTTGCAAAATTTTTCCAAGTAGGATCTTTTTTGAAATCAGCAGCAAAAGTATCAGTCAATCTTCCAGAAGGAGTGACAGTACCATTTAAGATTTTGCCTAAAGCATCAAAACCATTTTGACCAGCGCCTGGAGCGAAGATGATGGATTGGACTTTGTCATTGTTGACGAGTAAATCTCTATCAAGTTCGAAGGCGTTAGATGAATTGATGATAACTGTGACTTTATCAAATTTAGAAGTTACTTCCTCGATTAAATCTTTTTCGTTATCATCTAATTCTAAATAGTGTTCACTTGGATCACTTGTTCTACCTTCACCACCTTTTGGTGAATAAGAACTATCGCTTAAGTCTTCAAAAGTAGGGAAAGCTCTTGCATCATCAGTACTTGGAACCTTTCCTTCATCAGCTTCTTTTACATAGGATGTTCTTGGTAAATCAGTACCTTCACCACCAGTTCTTGAAATGACAATGACTGCAGCATCACTATATTCGGAATAAGATTCTTTTACATCACTTGTATATTTTGAGAGTGGAGTTTCAGCAGTTGCAAAATAAGAGTTGTAATTATAACTTGCAAAACCCATGCTGTTTCTTGCTTTTCCACTTTTATCTTCGTCGTTGTAAAAATCGATTAAACTTGGATTGACATTGTATCCAGCACTTGTTAAAGAGTCGACAATGCTAATAGTATTTCCACTTGTTCCACCCGAAGATCCTGAACCAGAATAAACTGGATTAACGCTGTTTTTACCAAATAAAGAAATATTTTTGATTCTTCTTGAAAGAGGCAAAGATTGATTGTTGTTCTTTAAAAGAACGAAACCTTCAGCACCAATTTGTTTGTTCAAATCAGCTTCGGCATCGATGACTTCTTGCCAAGAATTATACTTGGTTTTAAATTGATCGACAGTCGATGTTGTTTGATTCGCAAACTTCTTAACGAATGTTTTGTCAACAGCACTGTTTGCTAAAGATAAGCCTACTGCTAATGAGGATAGACCTACTAAGGAAACAAGCTTCTTCAACGAATTTGTTTTCATTTTATTAATCCTTTCTCTCATAAAAATGAGATGATTGGATTATAAAATTTTAAAGAAATCGCTTACAATTGATTTGGCATAACCCTTTATTTTCTTGTCATAAGTCGGAATTGATTGGAAGTATGAAAGTTAAAATGAACATATTGTTTTCAATTTCGAAAGATACTTTTCCTTTGTATTTAGATATGATAAAAATCATCGATTTTGTACCATAT
>CAVEQA010000063.1:0-9221 GCA_963617725.1 Paludibacteraceae bacterium | reverse complement strand
GTAATTTTTAACATGATTGATCAAGATAACTTAAAAATCAATTCAATTGAGGAAGAGAATTTTTCAATTGAGATTGTTTCATCTGAAGAAGAAACGCTAAAAAGCAAAAAACCAAAGAAAAAACTATCAATTGAGTGGATAGCACTCATTGTGGTTACTGCTTTTTTTGCCGCTGTTTTTGGTAGTAATTGTGGTTATTACATCTACTCCAAAAATAATCCGACAAAAGATAAGAATTATATCGGAAGCGCAACTGAAATTCCAACTGATGAACAGATGAAAAAAGTATTAGATGCTGGAACATTGTTAACAAGTTACCAAAATACAGCTTATCAAGTATTGAATTATTCCTTCTTTAAACAAGCTTCCTACAAATATTCATTATCTATTACAACAGGAAAAACTCATGCATTGATCGCTGATCAAGTAATCAAATCTGCAGCTCTTACAACTCCAGAATGCGATTATTATGAAAATATCTCATCAGGATTCACATCAACAGCTTATAGATTCTATGATTACAAAGACAGTTCTAATACCTTGAAAAGTATGATGTGTAATAAAGAATCTGATTGGGGAAATAAAACTCCTGATGATATGACATATGATGATTACATTCAAAAGTTCGGTAAGTTATATAAAGGAAAATATTATGTGACTTACGATACAGATGATTCTAGTAAAAGCGTTCCAGATGTTTATCTGACAGATAACGAAACTGATTATAAAGCAGCTGTCAAAGCTGGAAAAAGTGCAAACCCAGTGACTGGTATTTCTATCTACAATATGAATAGTAAAACTGTCACTTCTTCAACAATTGAGAAGATAGATGGTGGATACAGAATCAATGTCACATTCGATGTTTCTAAAGGCGCTTGCAGTTATTTTAAAGCTCAGATGAAGACAACTGGTGGTGTCACTGTCTCATTTGTCTCTTCAACAATTATCTATGAGATTGATGAAGAATTAAATTTAATCCATGGAAAGACCATCGATAGTTATAAAACCATGGGTGTTACAGCTGATCAGTTATTGAATATTTATTATTATCACAACGATGTCGAATCAGTTTATGACAAACAGATGATTCTTGTACCTGAAACAAATTCGACAGATACATTTAAAGGTTATGATTTATTACCTTCGGAGGATTAAAATATGAGAAATAAAAACAAATATAAAGGCAATAGAAATATATTAGGAAAAATTGAGATATTAACTCTTGTCGCTTTAGGTACAATGAGTGTTTCAGGAACTTTTGCATATGCATCCATCAAGCAAGCTGCTGATAACAATATCGATAACGGCGGTTCAATTGTCACTCCTGATATCAATTCAGGTGATACTGAAGATAGTTCTCAGACAGCTTTAGGATACATATTGAACGATATTCTCAGCGCTAAATCGCTCAATATCAAGAATCTTGATGTCGTCGCAAATCCTGGAAGTGCAACAACTCAAGCTACTATTTCCTTATCAAATTTAGGTGTTGATCTTTCTAAGATCTCTTCAACTAGTGTCTCCGCTCAAGGTGATATGAAAGTATCTTTTGGTGGTTATGAAGAATCAACACTTAAGAATACTGTTAATACTTCTATGCATTTTGCATTGGAAGATTTGACAACATTATATCTCTCTGCTTTCAGTGGCAATTATCGTCTTTCAGCTCCGAGAACTATTGCTCAAGTTTCTTCTTTGATCAAGAAATTCACTCCTGCTTCAAGTGATAAATCAAACTCTACTAGTACAAATAATACTGATATCATGGCTATCGTTGAAAAGGTCAAGGATATCTTAGCTGGCAGTGATACTAAAGTCGGATTAAAGGTTGTCGAAAATAGCGATAACATCGATATCACTATCAATGACTTATCTTTTGGGGAAACTGGAAAGACTATCACTATCATCTCCGGTCTTCATATCAAATTAGGATATAAAGGTACTTATTCTGAATCTGATAGTTCAAAGTTGACTGGGGCTACATTGACCTCCTTAGAAATCGGAAGCAAGAACGAACCACTTAAGATTCAACAACAATATAACGGCAATACTGTCAATGATGTTTTGACCTCTCTTTATATCTCTGCAGTTGGCAGTGATGATAATCCAGCAATCGTTGTCGATAAAACTAATGGTCTTTCTTTAAATGATCATTCCAACTATGTCGATATGACTGATCCAAATCAATCTATCTTCTCGACTATCGGTGATATCTTCATGAAGAATTCTGATGGAACTAAGATCATGGCCAAAGCCAATATCGGACTTGAAGTTGATATAGACAATAAAGATAATTCTGACTTCATGAACTTTGATGGTTGTTTAAAATTAGATGCTTCTAATGTTTCTCAATTCCTTTCCTCTTCTAAGATGTATCTTGAAGTCAACAATACTAAAAAGACAAGTGAAGCTAGTGAAATCTTAGATTCCTTAAAGGTCTATTATGGTGGTGGTAGTGAGGGTGCTGCTTATATCAATTTCGATGATAGTTATAAAGTTAAAATCGATAACACTGCTTCATCATCTTTGATTGACTATATGAAAGATGGTAATGGTAAACAAGCCATTGCTAATATCGCAGATCAATTGGCTTCTACTTTAAATTCTATTCCAACAGATGCAGTTAAAGAAGGCGCCCAAACTGGAGATGTTCAATCCACAATCGATAAAGTTGCTGAACTCATTTATAAACAAACCGGTAAGCTTCCAACTGATGATTTGAATTCTCTTATCAAGTTCACCTATACAGGTTCTACTGATAACACTGGTAAATTTGTTTTCGCTTTGAGAAAAGATTTACTCGGTATGAAGAGCGAACTTTCAAATGATGATACTGATTGGATGACTGTCACTATCAATTTGACAACTGATAAAGTCAATGTTGTCGATGGTGAAATAGATTCTTCTTATTCTGGAAGAATCAAGAATATTGTCGTCTCTGGTCTTGATGTCAATGAAAAACAAGTCAGCGTCAAGATCGAACTTTCTTCCTTGACTGATGTAACTATCAACTCTGAAACTTTCACCTCCGATAATACCTATGTATCCATCAATGGTACTGTTGGAATCATCAAAACTATCGGTAATTATTTTGCAACTAAGAAAGGTGGAGTCAATTATACTCTCACCTATCTTCCTGAAAAAGAAGATGAATCATCATTCGGTCTCAATGGTTCTATCGGCGTTGATTTAAGCGAAGTTGATAAGATCAATCAATTATCTAATTCAAATGGTGTTTTAGGATTGCAAAATTCTCAATTCTATTTCTCAAGCACAGTAGCAACTACTAATGCAACTGATACAAGCAAAAATCATTCTAGACAATTAGATGTCAGTTATCAAAAGAATGGTTCTGATAGAAACCTTTATTTCTCCTATGATGATGTCTTCAAAAATTACATCTCTAATGCATCTATCTCTGATATTTGTTCTGTCTTAGATAAGAAGACTTCAACTCAAAATAAATCCGCTTCTACTTCACTTGTCGAGATGGATAAGGTCTTGTCCACTCTTGGTGTTTCTACTAAATTCCAAAATGATTTAAAGAAGATTAAAGAAGATAAGACCCTCAGCAATTTGAAATCCTTCCTCTCTGTCAAGCAAGGAGAAAGTGATAATATTGTCATTCTCTCTTTGAATACTGGATATATCTTTGAAGGAAGTTCACTTGCTAATAAGGTCTCTTCTATCGAAGTTAAATTCGATGCTACAACTGAAAAATTCAACTCTATCACTGTCGGTGGATATAGAACTAGCGGAAATGCACTTCTTGAATTCAAAGTTGATTTCACTGATTTTGATTCTACAAAACAAATCAGCGATACAAGCGCCTATCAAGAAATCAAAGATGCAACTTCAATTTTCAATTCTTTCTATAATTTACCAACAACACTTGATGAATACGGACTCAATATCAATGCATCTTTAGAAGATACAACTAAGAATCAATTAGTTTTGGGATTAGATTCCGGTCTAGTAATCGATAGAACTCATAATAATTATGATGGTGCTGTCATTCTTTCTCATCCTTCATTATCAAATCTCGATGGAAAGAATGAAACTGCCAAACAAAAGATTGAATTCGCATATGATTCTATGACAAAGACAGACACTGGCTATGAAAGTGTTGATGATCCAACCTTTGTTGCAGAATATAACGATAGAATGCATATCAAACTTGGAAGTTCTTCTGTCAAAGATTTGGTTTCTACTATCTCTAATGATAAATCAACTCATTATTTATTAGAGGCTTTGACTTCCTTAGAAAGTGTTTCAACAAGTCTTCCTATCAATAGTGCTATTGAAAATAAGGATGCTAGTGTTCTTCTTGAAAATAGACTTATCAATAAAGTTGAATTCAAAGATAGTGAAGATGCAATTGTCATCACTATGTATAGCAAGATCTTCAATGATACTGCAAGCGATACTGATTTAGTCACTGTCAAGATTGAATACACAGATTCAACCACAAATAGTGAATGCAAACTCAATAAGGTCTCCTTATCTGATTTGACAATCAAAGGCGGTAAGAAGATTGATGCTTCTATCTCTCTCACCGAGAATTATGAAGATACTTTGAATAATGCCGTCAAAAATGCTGGTGGAAGTGAAACAACCTTCAATGTTGCCAAACCAAGCGATACCTCAGTCAGCTTTGTTGATTTAGCTGATTTCAATGATCTTATCAAGTCAGGAATGGATACTACCAACTTCAACTATTATTCTCTCAAAGGAAATCTCTCTCTTGATTTGACAGCTTGGATTCAAACAAGTCAAATTGATATCGATCAATTATCATTCGATTTGAGTGTAAATTATACCTTATTCTTAGCTGATGGTAAGGCCTATATGGATTTATATGTTGAAAGAGACAATGGTAAATTTGTCGATTTCAAGATTGCAAATGACTATGTTTATGTTGTTTCTTCTAATGTATCTGGAAGCGATGAAAACAATAATAATTACAAAGCATATCGTATGCAAACAAGCGATGCTAAGAATGAAATCGCCTATCTTACCTTGACAGAAATGCTCGATATCGATTCTAAGATCGCTGGTAGAACTTTGATGGCCCAATTATATAACGCCATGGATAATAAGAAATCAGATGAAACAACAAAGACTGATGAAGAAAGCGCTGATGCAACTACAAGTTCAACTTCTCTTCCACTCACACTTGGACTTTCTGATGATTTCTCATCTATCTTAAGTCAAACTGCCATCAAAACAAGCATCGGTTCAAATGTCGAAGGTGAATCCTTAGATATGTGGTCAATCGTTTTGAATCTAAACAGCATTATGACTGATACTTCTGATTTGAAGAAATTAGTGAGCTTTGGTGAAACAAGACTTGATATCTACAATATGGCTATCAGAAGTCAGGATGAAAATAACAATTGGGTAAGAACCTCTACTCCATTATATGGATTGAAGTTCAAGACATCTATCGATGTTCTTCCAAATACTTATTCAAATTCTAATCCAGTCTTAAGACTTGGACTCAACCTCTCCTTACATGCTAACTATTCCAATAACACAGATGGATATGGTGTCATCACTGATGACGACTTCAAGTCAATCAAGAATGGAACTAAAGAAGCTTCTAATAATGTTGAGAATAGTATCTCCAATTACTTTGCATCAACCAATGCCATTGATAATGCAGTAAGCGGTGATTATAAGATCACAGGTAAGACCTTAAAATCTAAAGAATTATATGACTTCAGCAGTGGTAAACTTGTTCAATTCTATAATGATTACGAACTTGTTGATAACAATGCTATTGTCTATACAAACGATTTTTCTACTTATTATAAAAACTAGTAACTTAAAAAGTCTCAGCCATAAAGGCTGAGGCTTTTTTAGCTGTGATAAACAAAAATTTTAGTGAACTTAATGTTGATAGAGATTTTATTAAAAGAAGATAATATTATATTGAAAAAACTTTTTAAAATGGAAAAGCATTTTTTAAGATAAACTACAATTTAATTATTCAAAACAGTCTTCTAAGATTTTTAAAGTTTCTTCTTCACTCACTGGATGGAAACCACCAGCTAGTCCGTTGTTATAGGCGCTTTTTGCAATTAATGGTAACATTTCTTTTGTGGCACCTAATTCTTTTAATGTTGTTGGAATCTTTAATTCTTTGATGAAATCTTCAAGTTTTTCGATGCCTTCATTTATGATTTCATCTTGTGTTTTATCATCTTTAGAAACATTGAAGACATTGATAGCAAATTTTTCAAATTGTGATTTTCCATATTTAGAAATATATTTGTAATATGGATAGGAGATGACTGCTAAACCAAGACCGTGTGGGCAATGAGTATAGGCACCTAATTGATGTTCGATTCCGTGAACATTCCAATCTTGATATTTACCAAGCCCGACCATTGTATTCAATGCTAAGGTAGCTTCCCACATGAGATTACTTCTTGCTTCATAGTCAGTTGGATTCTTACTTGCTTTTACGCCATGACTGATAACTGCTCTCATCAATCCTTCTAATAAGTAATCACTAGTATTATCACCATCATCGCTGAAATATTGTTCCATAAGATGAGAGAACATATCAAAAATACCAGATACCATTTGATTATATGGAACTGTCAATGTATAGGTAGGATCAAGGATTGAGAACACGGGATAATTGTATTCACCATATACTTTTCCGATTTTAAGTTTCTTCTCTTCATTGGTGATAACAGAACCAGAATTCATTTCACTACCTGTTCCAACCATAGTTAAAACAGTTCCAATCGGAGTGACAGGATGAGTTAATGGTTCTTGATTTTCGTAGTATTTCTCCCAAGGGTCTTCTTCATCAACAGCAGCTGCTATCGCTTTAGAACAATCGATGACACTACCGCCACCAACTGCAAGGATGAAATCAATTTTATTATCTTCAATCAATTTTTTACCTTCTAAAACAGATGAATAACTAGGATTGGAATGAACTCCACTTAGTTCGAATATTTCTTTATCATTTCTTTTTAAAATAGTGACGACCTCATCATAGATACCAGTTTTCTTGATACTTCCAGTACCATAAACGAATAGGATTTTCTTACCGACTTTTTTTAGTTCAGAATCAAGGTTAGAAATAGAATCTTTTCCAAAATAGATTTTAGTAGGATTGTAATAATCAAAATTACCTTTCATATCAATACCTCCAAGGTTGAGAATATTTTAAAACTTAAAGTGCAGTTTAAGTCAATAATATTTAAAAAAATTTTATTTTTAAAAAATAAAAGAGCGATTTTTAATCGCTCAATAAAGTTTTTAATTTGCTTTTTCTTTCTTAACGAAGAAATGTTGGAATGGTGCATTGATTTGTAATTTTGTAGCTATTTGCTGTAATCCGAAGACAATTGCACTTCCAGCGACACAGTTGACTGCAAATTCGACTACGAAATTGATTCCGATGATTGCAAATACAAAGACAAAGGGATTTGGATAAGTTCCTAAATGGGCAGAAGAGACTACTGGAGTGTTGTAGAAGAATAAGCAAAATGATGTCATAAATAATATTGTATTCAATAAGGCAGTAGACATACAGGAAACTAATGTTGCAATATAACCTCTTTTATCGACTGTTTTGATTGAATCAAAGATAAGTCCTGTTAAGAAACCAACTAACATTCTTGCAACTACACACATGACTATCAATCCACCTAAGAAACGTGCATTTGAGATTTCACCATTGGCAACACAGCTTTGTAATAATAATGCTGTTTGATCCATTCCGGTGAAGGCTTGAATGATAGAGATACATCCCCAGATAGCACCAGCCATCAGTCCCATCCAAGGACCGAAAATACATGCGATGATTGAAACTGGAATTCCCATCAAAGTGATACTTAAAGTTGCAGTTTTAATAGTTCCAATTGGAGTGAAACCGAAGATGAACATGATTGCGATCATCAAACTTAAAATAGATAAAACATAAATTGTATTATTTCTTCTTTTATTCATAATGTAATTTTCCTCAATTATTTTTAATATATATGTCGTATAAACCATCGAAAACTAAATCAGGATTGTAAGTGAATGTAGGTAATAAATCTTTAACTAGTGAACTATCAGTTCCTGTTAAGATAGGTAATAAATCCTTTTGGAATTCTTCCTCTATCTTTTGAGAATAGGATTCTATTAAAGATACATAACCATTTAATATTCCATTGTTCATACTTTCCTTAGTGGATTTTCCTAGCATTCTTTTTGGCTTTTCAAATTCGATATCCATGAGTTGTGCGTTGTTAGTGAACATCACTGATGAAGAAGCTAGTAATCCTGGAAATAAAGCACCACCTAGAAATTCTTTTTTTTCAGTAGCGACTAAAAATGAGACAACAGAGGACATATCGACAATCAAACAATCTTTTTTATAATTGTTGATAGCTCCTAGTGTTTCACATATCAAATCAGTTCCTACTTCATTTGGATTGTCCATTCTGATTGCAAGTCCTGTTTTTAATGATTTATTTACAACAAGACATTCTTTTTTGATAGTTAAAGAAACAGCATTTTTGATTCTCTTTGTTAGAGAAGGGACTACACTCGATAAAATAGCTCCATCAATTTCATTGATAGAAATATGTTGATATTCAAGGAATTGTTTTAAATTCTGTTCGTATTCTAATTCACTTTTCAATTTATCAGCATAAGTCTTGAACGAAAAAAGAGCTTTTCTATTTTGATAGACCCGACAATCTAAACATAGATTGTTTAGGTTTAAAAGCAAAAGCATAAGAAGACACCTCCTAACTATAGTCCATATAGGTACCATGTATACAATGTCTTTGACCTCGAATAATATATAAGTTTTCGTTTTTGAAATCAAGAAAAAACTGCAAATCTATATGACTTGCAGTTAATTATCAATTCTTGTTTCCAGTGAATTTATAATGTTTTTTAGCTAAGTTATAAAAGAAAGTATCATTTAAATTCAATTCTTTTTCATAACCATTAACTTTATATCCAGAACCTGATAAAGCTATTTTAAATTCAGTTTCACTGATCTCACGATCAGATAAGATGATAACAGTATTCTTATTGTGATTAGCACTCACTTTGATTGCTCTATCAACTTTGTCTTTTATTAAAGTAGAGACATGTTCTTCACACATTGAACATTTCATACCATTTATTTTTAATGTAAATTTATTCATAGATATCCTCCGGTTAGATGAAACTAATTTTCTTATATTATAAATAGTATG
>CAVEQA010000062.1:0-9339 GCA_963617725.1 Paludibacteraceae bacterium | reverse complement strand
GCGATATATCTTCATTATATTCAAAAATTTCTTTAATATTACTAGAAGATACAAAAGCTTGTTCACGATGTGACATCAAATAAACCATTTCAATATCAGGTGCTAGATATTCATTAACTTCATGAAGTTGAAATTCAGCTTCATAATCAGTAACAGCTCTAAGTCCACGAATCAAAGCTTGGGCATTAAGTTCTTTTGCTTTTTTAACAACTAATCCATCATAGCTGATAACTTCAATTCCATCATAATTTTTAACAGCCTCTTTAATCATTTCAACTCTTTCATCAGCTGTAAACCAATAACTAGGCTTTTTAGAATTATAAGCAACCATGATGATAACTTTATCAAAGATTTTTTTAGCCCTTAAAGCGACATCTAAATGTCCATTTGTAAATGGATCAAATGAGCCTGGATATACTGCAATTTTCATAATGACTCCTTTGTGTATAAACCAACATGCTTTTGACCATATCTATATTCTTTCATAGCAAAGCCTTCTATCTCGTCATTTGAATAATCTTGTTCAGAAATGATGACAGCTTCATCATTAAGCATATTGAATTTATTCATATATTCAATGATATCTTTATTGATTGTAAACTTATATGGAGGGTCTAAAATAACTAAATCAAACTTCAAGGTATTATTTCTTTTTAAGAAAATACGATAGTCTAGATTTGATAAAATAACTTTTTCTTTTTCATCGCATAGTGATAATGCATTTTCTCTCATGATAACAAAGGTGCTTCTATTTTTATCATTTAAATAAACTTGTTTTGCACCTCTTGATAAAGCTTCAAGTCCCATCGCACCTGACCCCGCAAATAAATCGAGAGTAACACTACCTAAGCTTTTATCTTTGATTGCATTAAAAAGAGCTTGTCTAACTTTATCCATAGTTGGACGAGTCACTTTACTATCAGGTACTTTTAAAAATCTTCCTTTATATGTTCCAGCAATAATTCTAATCATATCTAAACTCCATTAAAATTTTTTTATTTATCTTATTTAAAAATTCCTTTACAATTTTATAATTTTCTAAATATTCTTTAACAATATCAGAATTTAAAAGCATATCATTATATTCTTTAGCTTCTATTTCTTTTTTTCTTCTAAGTTCTAAATCATCTGTTGTTGCTGCTATAAGATAAGCATCATCTCTTTTCTTTGCGAATTCTTGTAAAGTAGGAGAGGAAGATATTTCATCCGATAATCTTTTT
This sequence comes from Paludibacteraceae bacterium, assembly GCA_963617725.1. Taxonomy (GTDB): domain Bacteria; phylum Bacillota_I; class Bacilli_A; order RFN20; family CAG-288; genus Enterosoma. The sequence goes on along the minus strand of CAVEQA010000062.1, from coordinate 8,119 downwards.
GCATTTTTAAAATAAGATGAATTTTTAATATCATCTAATATTTTTTCTTCTAATAATTTAAATTCTTCAATATTCATAACGTAAATATTATAAATAAAGAAAAAAATAATGGCAAATAGAATAATAAGTCTTTACTAGAAAATACAACTTTTAATATCAAAAAAGACTGCTGACATATATCATCAACAGTCTTATTTTTTAAGTACTATTTAACTAATTTAGAAACTTGGATTTTACCGTTTTCTTCAGTCCATGTACCTTTAAATTCACCACCTTGGACTGGACCAACAGATTCCATTTTCAAAACAACCGTGTTGTCCATTTTAATATCTAAAGTACCTTCAAGATTGAATGGAGCACCAGTTTTCTTCATTACATTATAAGTGTATAAAGACCCATCATTTGGTGTATCAAGAAGGGTTGCACTAGCACCCATCATCGTTTCAGTTTTGCCTAGATTGAATGTAAATTCTTTTGCACCCTTATCAAAACTAAACTTAGAAATTTTAAATGTGAATCCATTTCCTTCATAGACAACATTTGCCATAACCTCATTATTAGCTATATAATCATCAAAAGCGTTGCCCTTCACACTCACTATGTAATCATCATCGTCTGTAAGTTCACTTATAGAATGTAAATCTGCGTATTTAAAATTATAACTTCCAGCTTCTAATTTCTCATTCTTATAAACTTCTACTCCGAGAGTTTTATTTGTAATTGAAACAGTATAATCTTTAGTTATTAAATCTCCAGCGGTAATATCAAGTTTAATAGATAAACCATTATCATCAGTTTCACTTGCAGTTTGATAATTGATAAGGCTCATCATCGGTGGTTGGTTATTGCTATTCTCTTGCCAAGTTGCTTTGACAGTTGGAACTCCAAGAAGTTTTGAAGATCCTTCAAAAGTTATTTCACTTGCTGTATATCTAGGAGCGATAGCTTTTAAAACAGCTCGATAATTACCAGCTGTAAACGAATAATCAATTGTTCCTTTATAAGTGTTATCTTCGTTAGCTTTTATCATGCCTGAGGAGGAAATAGCATGTGAATCCAAAGTTCCATCAACATATTGATAAACTTTCAAGGAATAGAAAGTAGCGTTTTCACTACCATTGAATGAATACTCAGATTTTTCAAAATCCATCGTGAAATTAGTAGGATTTTCCAATTGTGATTTTTTAGAGCTTGTTTTTTTATTACAACCACTTAAACAAAGAAGAGTTAAACAAAGAGGTATAAATATTTTTCTTTTCATAAAATTCTCCTTAAATTATTGCAAAGACAACATAAACAATTGATGCTAATGAAAGTAAGCCATTGCTTAAATTATTATCTTTTTCTTTTTTGATCAAACTATATAAGTAGTTAGTGACAATACCAAAAGCCATTCCTAAAGCGATATCTTTAAATACAACAATACCGATAAGAGTAACAATAAATGGAATAATCTCCTTTGGATCTTTGAAATTAATATCTTTAATAACTACTAACATTCTTGAACTAGCAAGAGCAACAATCAAACAAGAAAAGGCAAAAGCATCTTGGACATATGCAGCAAGTTTTACTTCACTTTGTTCAATCCACATACCAACACCATGGGTTTCAGTTGCAAAGATTCCAAAGAATAACCATGTGAACATAGTAATGAAGAAACCAATAGAACATACAAGAGAACTCAAACCAGTTTTTGCTTCATCATTACTCATAACAGAGGAAGAACTATCGATGCTTTGAATAGGTGCACCTAATAAAGGAGCGACAACATTACTACAAGAAGAAATAAGATGGATTCTCTTAGATTCTTTAACTTCGAGATTTTCATCAGCAAAATCACCAGTTACAGCAACACTTCTTAAAGTTGCATCGTTAGTAGCTAAAGTAAGGCCTAAGAATGTGATAATTCCTTTAACAATAACAAGTAATGGAGAGCCGCCATTATTTATTAAACCTGTAAAATCAAATCCTTTTGTAAAACAATTTACCCAATTGACTGATTTGAAGCCTAAAGCAATGTTATAAGGAGCAGCGCCATCGGTTGAAACGAAGACATTTAGTCTTTGATAAACAATTGTTGCAGCTGTTTGACCACCGATAAATTCATTGCTGAAGAAGATGATACCAAAAGCCCACATTAAGCCAATTAAAGCAGCAAAGATGTGAATTGCACTCTTTCTAACTTTGAGGATTCTAAAAACAACATAAACAAGAATTGCAACTAACATCATGATCAAATAACTTCCCTGCATTGAAAACTCACCAATTTGTTTTAATCCGTTTTCGTTGATCAAACCAGAATAGGATAAAGCTTCAATCATTGTGAATAAACCCACACCAATAGGTAAAGCTTTTCTTACAGAAAGAGGAATTAAATCAAGAATTTTCTTTCCAACTTTTGTTAAAACAATAATCAAATAAATAATGGACGAAACGAAAGTAATCATCATCATATTGCTATAAGTCAAACCATTATAAGCAGAAATCATACTTACTAATGTACTTGCTAAAGCAAGATTACTACATTGAATTAACGGTCGATTAGTGAAGAATCCGAGAACAAACGTTCCTAAAAAAGCTAATAAAGAAATAGCAAGATAGCTACCTGCATAATTACCATAAACTTCACCAATCACATAAGCATTTAAGATAAAACTTGCGATTGCGACAAGAAATCCAGAACATCCAGCTCCGATTTCACTTTTTAAAGTTGTATTTCTTTCACTTAAATGGAAGAAGGAATCTAAGGCTTGATAAACTTTTGATTGTTTTTTAGTAGTATTAACTGCAGTTATCGTATTTTCCATATTGTTTACTTATCCTCCTTTCTTTCGCCTGTTTTTTCATCTTCTTTTTTAAAGATTGGCCAAACGATTAATAGACCAACAGCACTAGCTAAGCCAAGAGATAAAACAACATTGAAGATAATTTGCCAATTTCTCCAAGAAGTATCTTGAGTCGAAGCAACTTGAGCAGCATGACAATTCTGATACAACATGTGCTTCATAGTCTGTCTTAATAAATAAGCACCATAATTAGTTGTTGAAGCATTACCTTCTTGCTTGTAGTAAGTAGTAATTTCACTACCACCCAATTGACCTTCAACGCCGCCAAATAAACCAGCACCTGGAGTCATAATCCAAGGATACGGACCAACACCATCAGTGATGATAAGTCCATTAAATCCCCATTCACCACGAAGGATATTTTTATATAAACCTTGATGAGACCAAGAGATACCATCACGATTTAAAGAAGCCATAATACCTAAAGCACCTTCACCTTTAACAAATTCACCATCAGTTCCATCATCATTGATGACAAATACTTCTTCTACTGCGATTTCATAATCTTTGAGATAAATTTCTCTTGCAGCTTGTTCATTAAACCAAGTGATATTACCATCACGATTAGTATCGTTATCATTAAAAGCCATATGCTTTATGAATACAATGACACCTTCATTTTGAATACCTGCAACTTCAGCAGCACCAATTTTGCCACCGATAAATCCATCTTCAGAAAAATATTCAAAATTTCTTCCACCATATGGTGTTCTATGAGTATTCATAGCTGGACAATATGCTCCACCAAGTTCATTTTTCTTTGATTGATGTGCGTAGGCTTCACCCATCTTTTCAACTAAGGCTGGATTCCAAGTAGATGCGTTGACAACAGCACTTGTAAACCATGTGGATGCTGAATAAGAATTATTACCATTACCCGCTTCACCTGGGCCATCAACAACGGACATTCTACTCTTGTTTACACTTGCAACAGCTGGAGTTTGCCATCCTAATCCACCTTGAACAGTAATTTGTTCTTCAAGTGTTGTTTGATCGACAAGATACGCCCAAATTTCATCATCATATGAAGCTTCTTTTAATACTGGACAATTGACATCAAGACGCATACTTGTCTCTTCTGTTGTGACCATGTAATTTCCATATTCATCTTTTTTAGCGTTGCCATTAGAATCGACTTCTAAATAATAAACAGCACCATAATCGATAACATGTTCTTCATTAGCGTCATCAAAGAAATAACGATCATCATCTTGAGTTAGACCTTCCCAGTTAACTTCCTTTGAATAAGATTGATAGGAACTACCACCGATATATTTCTTGATTGTCTTTTGAACTTTTTCACCATTTTCATAAGTAGAATAGGTATAATCAACGCTATCTAATGCGTTACATCCTAAGGCTTTGACCCCACTATCAAATAAAGCTTCAGTCTTGCATGAAGATTCATGACTCATAATGGATTTCATACCCGTTTCAAAATCGCTTCTTGAAAGGTATCCATCGAGCATATTGCCATCTCCTGCATCAACATCGCTCATTGCTACTTTTGCTACGGTCTTATCAGTATCTCTCTTTCCTACTCCGTTTTCATCATAAATATAACTATCTCTTAAAGTAGTTTTAACAACATCAGTAGCATCGTTATGAGCATCATTTGCAATGTGGAAATTGTATTCGCCTTTTTCTAACACATAACATCCATGTCCGTAATTATCAAATGAAGCTAAATCATCAGTATCAAAAGAAATAGTCACCTCTTCAGATTCACCCGCTTTTATCTCTTGTGTCTTTTTAAATCCAATTAAAACCTTGCTTGATTTTTGAAGTCCGACACCTTTGATACCCATCGTTGAATCTTGGTTATATGGAGCTTCCATATAAAGTTCAACTACTTGTTTAGATGCAACAGAACCTGTATTTGTTACTTTGACAGTAATGCTATTTGTTTCATGAGCTTTTAAAGAGATATCACTCTTGGTGACTTCTTCCTTAAATGTTGTATAACTCAAACCATAACCAAATGGATATTGAACAACTTCATCATATCCTTTAGCTTTTCCATTTTTCCACTCATGACTAGCGAAATAATTAGAATCAAAGAATCCCATCTTATCAGCAGTTTCATAGAAACGATATCCGACATAAATTCCTTCTTCATATTGGTAATAGCCAAAATTTGAAGAATTTCCATATCCTGATTTGATGTTTTCAACATTAGTGTATTTGTTGTCATCGTTATTATAGAAAGATGGCATCGTTGAGTGATCATATGGATAAGTATCAACAAGTCTACCGCTTGGAGAAACTTCTCCAGTTAAAACTTTAGCAACACCAACAAGACCAGCTTCACCAGGATGGCCGATCCATAAGCATGCATCAACACCATATTCCTCTTGTTCAATTTCTCCAAGTTCCATTACTGCAGAAGAATTAATCAAAACAATAGTCTTTTTATATTTTTCTTTGCAGAATTTTAAAAGATCTTGTTCGTCTTGAGATAATTGAAGATAAGTAGTTCCAGTTGAAGCTTTTCCATCACCATCATAATCCATGACAGGAGAAGCGCCTTCAGCTCCGCTTCTTGCAAATGTTACGATGACAGTGTCATTATAACCATCGGCTCTAATGTCATTTTCATAATGATTTTGATAGACTTTTTGAGAAAATTCACAAACTCTCTTAAAGCCACCCCAATCGCCATTTCCGTAATTATCTTTATTATTCTTATAATCACTACCCTTAAAAGTGGCTTCAGTTCCATCACCTTTATGACCGACGTATTCACCGGTAGTATCGACATTTCTATCACCACCAACGGCAGTTTCTAACCATTTCCATGCTTTTTCGTTGACATCTAAATATTTTTCATGAGATGCACTTTCACCATCATCTTTAGATCCATCGAAAGCTTCTTTCATCGTATAAGTATGTTCATCATACTTACCGCCTGCTGATCCTGTACCACCATTGACATAGTTATAAGATTGAGCACCAAGAATTGTTACTTTACTACCTTTTTGTAAAGGTAAAGCATTGTTTTCATTCCTGAGAAGAACAGAACCTTCACTTGAGAGTTGAGTAACAATCTCTCTACCTTCTTTAAGACAGGCATCGACTGTGTATTCATTATTACTATCACTAGAATCAGTTTTCTTCTTATTTGAAGAACTCATGTAGTCAGCTAATGTTTGACCATAGGAATTGAGAAGAACATTTCCACATGCCATAGTGAGAGAAAGAATGACAACTAAACGACATCCATTGATGATTTTATTTGTTTTTCTTTTCATCGTTTACTCCTTTTAATGATTTTGTTTTAAGCGCTTACAAATCATACTTACATTTTATAAATGGAATAAAATCAAACAACAAAACATGTTCAAGTGGATGTTTTTTATGCATGAGTGGTAAACTCTTGCTAGAAATAAAAAAAGATAATACAATGAATATACGTATGAACTTTTTTGATTATTTTCAAAACTATTACATAGAAAGAGAATTTGGTTGGACCTATATAATCACCGAACTTTTATCGTGTTTCATCGTTAGTTTCTCATTCAATAAACTAGATTTCAAAAATTATAAAAGTTACATCAAATTATTGATTGATTTTATTTGCACATGGATTGTTCAGTTATTTTTAGCTTGTTTTTTAAATTACATATTGAAAATCAATAACCAAGATACTACAGTGATTCGTTATTTTATCTGGCCCCTAGTCGCTTTGATACATACAATTTATCCAAAAGATATTGGCAAATATTCGATGAGATTCTTATGTTTTGTTTTCTCATCAACTTTCTTATTCATGGCTATTAACTTATCAGGATGTATAGGAAATATAATCACTGATTCTCTTGGACATTATCCTGACAATCTATTAATGGATTACACACTTTACATCATTTTCTTTGGCTTATTTGTTGTCTCTTTGTTTTTCGAAATTATGTCACCATTTAAATATAAATATGTAAAAACAACTCCAATAATCTTGATAGATATTGTCTTTATTCTTTCATATGCAATTACAGTTTGCACATGTATTTTAAATAATCAATCAAATCAAATTTTATATTGTATTCTCTATTCTTTTTTATTAGTTATTTGCTTTTTATGCTATACCATCTTCTATCTAAGTGTAAAAAGTTACAATAATTTAATCGATTTTCAAGTCAAAGCAATCAAAGCTGAATCTCAAGTAGATCAACTTAAAATATCAAAAAGCCAATATGAAGAATTACATCGAATAAGACATGAACTTAAAAATCAAATGTCTCTTTTAGAAACATTATTCAAAGAAAAGAAATATGACGAAATGAATGAATATTTTTCAGATATATGTGAGAAAGTACATATTGAAATTGATTATATCGATAGCGGAAATAGCATTGTCAATTCAATTCTCAATATGGAGCTTAGCAAAGCAAAAGGTTTGAGTATTCCTTTTAACGCTCATCTTTCTATTACTGATAATATAAATATAAATCCTCAAGATTTAACATCATTATTAACAAATCTCATCGATAATGCTCTGGAAGCTGAATGCAGATGCGACAGTCATGATCCAGTTGATCTTCATATGATAATTCAAAATGATTATTTATTCATAAAAGTAACTAATACAATTTTAGTAGATGATGATAATAATTTATTATCATTAGCCTCTCAAAAAGCTGATAGAAAAAATCACGGATACGGAACCAAAATTATCAAATCTATCTGTGAGAAATACAATGGTTATTCAAAATTTTCAATCGTTAATGACAAGTTTCAATTTGATGGTATGCTATATTTGAAAAAGGAGTAACAATGAATATAACAAGTTTAAACATCGCAATTGTCGATGATAATTTAGAAACAAGAAAACTGATGACAGAACATTTAAAAAATGTTTTTAAAAGCCATACCATTTCCGTTTCATTCACTTCATTTGATTCAGCATCCTCATATTTGACATCCCTTAGTAATCACACATTTAATATCACATTCTTAGATATAGAAATGCCTAATATGGATGGTATTCAACTGGCTAAGGAATTAAATATTAGAGAGATAAATACAGCTGTCATCTATGTCTCAAATAGAGAAGATAGAGTATTTGAATCACTTGAAACTCATCCCTTTGGATTTGTTAGAAAAAGTCATTTTAAAGCTGATATTGAAAAAGTAATAAATCACTATTTAGAAAGTCTAAAAAAAGAAACTACATCATTTTTCATTCTTCAAAACGGAAAGAATCAAATAACAACAAAAATCGATGACATAATCTATGTTGAAACAATAAAACGAAAACTTTGCTTCCATATAAATAA
>CAVEQA010000061.1:0-9437 GCA_963617725.1 Paludibacteraceae bacterium | reverse complement strand
ATACATTTTTTCACAATCAAAAAAGGACAATTGCAAGCCAATCACTTTAAACATCTTATGTAAAATTCAGCAGTTATTTTTCAGTTAAATATTTCTTTTCTTTATTTTAAAGGAGCTGTTTTTATAATTAATCCTTTTTCAAATAATGGTTTCATGATTTTTGACATAAAATGTCCTCTACTTGAATAACCTATATATTGTTATTTTTTCTCTACTTCCTTTCTCACAGATGGGAATTAATGGCCAAATAAAAAGACCTCCTAAGATAAGTACTCAAGAAGCCAATAGATGTTCCTTCGATGCAATAAACAAGATTTGAAATCGTGTGCTATTGCTAGCATAAAATTTATAGTTATTCATATTTAACTTTTTAACACTTAAATTGCTTTTATAGGTAATTATCATTATAATTTCTATGTTATGAATAATTGTCATTTATTTTTAGATATCGGTAATACAGCTATTGATTGTTTGTACATAAATTCAAATGAGTCGGGTGGAAAATACGAAAAATATCCACTGTTAAAAAAAGATACTTTAAGAGGTAGTATTTTAAAACATTACAACGAAGAACCATTTGATGTATACATATCAAGCGTCAATTTAAAAGCATCAGCTTTTATTAGAAGTATCTTAGATGATTCTCAGATCAAATATTATTTTCTTGATTCAAGAAAGATGGTAGAATTCAGCAATAAATATGGATATACAATTTCCAATATTTCTTTTCTTGGAAGTGATTTATTTTGCGATATCATCGCAGAGAAGAATGATTCCGGATTGATAATCATTGATTTAGGAACAGCAACAAAAGTTCTTTATCTTGACCAAAACAATGTTTTCCATGGTTGTTCGATACTTCCAGGAATCATGTCATTTCCAAAAGCACTTTTCAATGACACCTCTCTACTTGGAGATTATCCTCTCATTGAACATCCACCAATAGTCTCCTTAGAAACTGAAGAGTGCATCTCTTCAGGTGCTATCTATGGGACTTGTTATGCAGTGACTGGATTAGTTTTAAAACTGTTAGAAAAGAATGCTGATGCTAAGATATATCTGACTGGTGGAAATTCTTATTTGATAGAAAAATATTTAAAGATAAAAGATAAAGACATCATCAAAGAACCCTATCTTGTTTTAAAAGGAATCATCAAAACATTTGGTTTTGATGAAATCAAAGAAATCAAAAATTCATAAAAAAAGGAGAACGAGAAATGAAAGAAAATTATCAAGAGATGAATATGGCAGATAGCTACTATAAAAAATTAGTAGACCCATATAAAGAAGAAGCTTTGAAAGTACTCAAAGAATATGTCGATATCGATTCCGTTCATGATGAGAGTACTATCACCAAAGAACATCCTTTTGGAAAAGGCGTTGAAGAAGCTTTAGAATATGTAGCACAGCTTGGTAAAAAGATGGGATTTAATGTCGACCGCTGTGATAACTATGTCACTGAACTCACCTATGGAGATGGCGATAAGATTTTCGATATTTATGCTCACAGTGATGTTGTTCCTGTCATCAAAAAGAATTGGACAAAAAAGCCATTTGATTTGATTGAAGAAGATGGTGTTATGTATGGAAGAGGTACTTGTGATGATAAAGGTCCTGGACTTGCTTGTTTATACGCAGTCAAAGCCTTGATGGATAACAACAAATTAGGTGGTTATAAACTTCGTTTCCTCTTCGGTGGCAATGAAGAAAGAGATTCTTTATGCTTAGAACATTATTTCCATACTTTAAAAAGATGCTATCCAACCTTAGGTATCTCCCCAGATGCTGATTATCCATTAATTTACGCTGAAAAGAGTATTTATGCTTATGAAGCAGATTATGAAGTAAATATTCCTAATGTCACATCTTTCCACTTAGGAAGTGCGTTGAATATCGTTCTCAGCGAAGTTGAAATCGAACTTCATGACGACGAGAATAAAGTCAATGAAGCTTTGAAAGCTTATCTTGCTAAATATCCAAAACTTCAAGCTTCTTATAAGAATAACACCTTATGGTTTAAAGGTATTCCTGCTCATGGTTCAACTCCATATCTTGGTCTCAACGCTGGTTTACACCTTTTGAATTTCTTAGGCGAATTATATGATATCGATCTTTTAAAGAAAGTCAGCAATGACTATTTCGATGGTCTTGGAAAAGCATTCCATGGCGACTTCAAGGATGAATATTTTGAAGATACTTCTTATAACATCGGAAGAATTTCTTATGAAAACGGAAAACTAGTTCTCGCTTGCAATTTCCGTTTCCCATCATCTATGAAAATCGATGACTTATTACCACAAGTTGAAAAATTAACTTCATCACACCTCACACTTTTAGGTGGTAGCCAAGGTTTTGTCGCTGATCCAAATAGCGATTTTGTTAAAATTCTTTTAAATTCATATCAAAAAGAAACTGGAGATTTAGTCTCTAAACCACTCGCAATCGGTGGTGGTACTTATGCAAGAGAAAGTAAAAACTCTGTCGCTTTCGGTGCTGCCTTCCCAGGAAGAGATTATAGAATGCACGGAGATGATGAATATTTCCCAGTTTCAGATTTCTTAGATAATATGCAAATATACGCTCATGCAATTGATGATATTTCTAACTATTTAAGAAGTGGAAAGATGCCTAACTAAGATGAGATTAAGACATAAAAAGTGGACAGATACAGTTTTAAGTCAAAATCTAGACATTGGAAAAAATCTCAATGATTTAGATTCAGATAAAGAAATTGTAAAAAAATATAAAAATTTAGAAATCGGATGTGGACTTGCAGGTTTCATTCTTGAACTTTCAAGAAGACATCCAGAGACCAATTATCTCGGAGTTGAAATTAATAAAAATGCTTTTGCAGCCGCTGTTAAAAAAGCAAGTGCTGTAAAAAATGAACAGACCAATTTTCTCCTTTTGAATTCACCGATAGAAAGATTATATCCTCTCTTCGATGAAAAACAGTTTGACAACATCTATCTCAATTTCTCAGATCCTTGGCCAAAAAAACATCAACATCATCGAAGACTAACTTATCCTGATTTCCAAAAAGAATATGTAAAAATATTGAGCGATGATGGAACTTTATATTTCCGCACTGACAATGCTGAACTATTCAAAGATTCAGTCGAATATTTCAAAGAAGCTAATCTCTTTGATTTTGAAATCATCGAACCTTTCTATTCTGAAAAAGTCGATTATTTGCCACCGACTGAATACGAAACAAAATTCAGAGAAAAAGGATTTGATATCCATTTGTTGATCGCTCATAAAAAGAAATAAACACTGAAGGACTGTTGTTGAAGCAGTCCTTTTCTTATGGTTTATAAGACATTTTTACCCTTTTTCCTTTATTAATATAAGAAATCGGTTAAGAAAATGAAAAAAATTAAAAAAATTAGCACTCTAATCTTGAATTTGCTAATTTTAGTTTTATAATACTAGTAGCACTTGAGTTTCTGAGTGCTAGTTAAGGAGGCTTAAATGAAAGAATCACGGAAATTCCAAATACTGAAATTGATCGTTGAAGAGTACATTAAGACCTCTCAACCTGTAGGAAGCAAAACTCTTTTAGAAAAATATAAATTAGATTGTTCAAGCGCTACTATCAGAAATGCTATGGCAGAACTTGAAAATGAAGATTATTTAGAAAAGACTCATGTCTCTTCCGGAAGAGTTCCTTCTCCTAAAGGATATCAATATTATCTCGATCATCTTGATAGTAAATCTTGGAGCAATCAAGTCGATCTCGATTTCCAAAAAGAATTTCAAACTATCATCGATAATAAAACTTCATCGATGGAAGATAGTTTAAAACAATCTTGTGAGATGCTCAGTGAAATTACGAATATGGCTATCGTAGTTCTCGGTCCTAAAGCCGACCAAGAATCCTTAGTCAGCATTCAACTAATTCCATTAGGCACTAATCAAGCTCTTGGTATTCTTATCACCGATTCCGGGTATGTTGAAAAGAAAACTTTTGTTCTTCCAAACAATTCTACAGCGTATTTCTCCACTATGGAAAGTGCTGTAAAAGTTCTCAACGAAAAATTGACTGGAACAAAAATTACTCAGCTTGAAGAAAAAGCAAAGCTATTAGCTCCGGTCATCGTTCAAACATTTGGACAATCAGGTCAGTTTGTCATGAGGGCATTCCTTGAAGCGTTGATTGGCTTTGCTAAAAAGAGATTTGAAGTCTATGGACAGAAAAATCTTCTCTCACTTCCAGAATATTCTCAAGACAGCGAAGCATTCTTAAATGCGATTGAAGCTTTGACAAATCCTTTAGGACTCGAACATGACTTATCATCAAACGATGACTTAGGTGATGTCAAAGTCGGATTCACAAATGATAATGCTGGTGACTTAGCTATCGTATCAAAATCGCTCAGCAGCAAAGATAGCATTGCGGTAGTTGGTCCTAAGAGAATGGATTACAAACAAGTACTTGGCATCCTTGATTATGTCATCTACATGTTGAATAAAAAATTCTCATCATCAACTTCAACAGCCGCACTGATACCTGTTGAACCTGTAAAGGAAGCTATCGATACAACAAAACATACACCAACCCCTGCTAAAAAGAAATCAACTAAGAAAGGAGGCAAAAATAAATGAGTGATAAAAACAAAGATAAAAAATTAGAAAAAGAAGAAAAGAAGGTTGAAGAAGAAGTCAAAGAAGAAAAAGCTTCAACTGAAGAGAAAGTCGAAGACAAAAAAGAAGTCAATGTCGAAGACTTACAGAAGATCATCGATGACTTGAAGAAAGAAAACGATGATTTAAAACATAAATATGAAGAAGCAAGAACTAAATATGAATCATCTGATAAAGAGATTGAAAAATATAAAAACAAATATTTAGAAGCTTATGCTGATATGCAAAATGTCAGACGTATGGTTGAAAAAGAAGCCAATGACTTCAAAGATCATGCGATTGAAAGTTTTGTTAAAGAACTCATCCCTTCACTTGATTCATTCGATATGGCCTTAAAGAAAAAGCCTGAAGATGAAGCTTGTAAGAAATATGTCGAAGGCTTCGAAATGATTCATAGAAAGTTATTGAATTCTTTAAAACAATGTCAAGTCGAAGTAGTCGAACCAGCTATCGGTGAAGAATACAATCCTGATCATATGAATGCGTTCTCTACCATTCCTGGAAAAGAAGATAACAAAGTTGTCGATGTCTTCACTAAAGGATATAAATTAAAAGGACATTTATTAAGACCAGCTGGTGTTGTCATCTCGATGAAAGACGAAGAAGAAACAGCAGAAACTGCTGAAGAAAACAAATAAATTATAACCACATAGGAGGATATATATTATGGCTAAAGAAGTAATTTTAGGTATTGATTTAGGAACAACAAACTCTGTTGTTAGTTACATGCAAGAAGATGGAACTGTCAAAGTAATTCCATCACCAGAAGGAACAAACACCTGCCCTTCTGTCGTCTCATTCAAAAATGGTGGTGAAGAAATTGTCGGTAATGCTGCAAAGCGTATGCTTCTCACAAATCCAGATACTATTTCTTCTATCAAGAGAAAGATGGGTACTCGTGAAAAAGTACATATCAATTCTTTAAATAAGGATTTCTCACCAGAAGAAATCTCTGCAAAGATCCTTTCTTATATGAAGGGCTATGCTGAAAAATATTTAGGATATTCTGTCAAGAAAGCAGTTATCACTTGCCCTGCTTACTTCAATGATGATCAAAGACAAGCAACCAAGAATGCCGGTACTATCGCTGGTCTTGATGTTGTCCGTGTCATCTCTGAACCTACAGCCGCAGCTTTAGCTTATGGTATGGATAGCAAGAAATCAGGTAAGGTCTTAGTCTTCGATTTAGGTGGTGGTACTCTTGATGTTTCCATCCTTGATATCGGCGATGGTACTTTCGAAGTTCTCTCTACTTCCGGTGACACTCTATTAGGTGGTGATGACTGGGATCGTCATATCGTCGATTGGCTCAACAACGAAATCTATAACCAAACTGGTTTGAAATTCGATATGAACAATTCTAAGGATCGTCCAACTTTCCAAAGACTTCGTGATGAAGCTGAAAAGGCAAAGATCAACCTCTCTAGCCAAACTGAAACCATCATTTCCTTACCATATATCGGATTCAAAGATGGTGCTCCTGTCAACTTCGAAACAACTCTTTCAAGAGCTAAATTCCAATCTATCACTGCTGATCTTATCGATCGTTGCGAAACTCCATTCAATAAGGCCTTAAGTGATGCTAAATTATCAGTCAGCGATTTGGATGATATCATCCTTGTCGGTGGTTCTACTAGAATGCCAGCCGTTGTCGATTTAGTCACTAGACTCAACAATGGTAAGAAGCCAAATCAATCTGTCAACCCAGATGAAGCTGTCTCTGTCGGTGCCGCTATTCAAGGTGGTGTCATCAGAGGTGATGTCAAGGATGTCGTCTTACTCGATGTCACTCCACTCACTTTAGGTATTGAAGTTGAAGGTGGCCTTTTAGCTCCACTTATCCCAAGAAATACAACCATTCCTACTACTCGTCAACAAATCTTCTCAACTGCCCAAGATAATCAACCTGGTGTTGAAATTCAAATCTACCAAGGTGAACGTTCAATGGCACACGATAACAAGTTCTTAGGAAGATTCAAACTTGAAGGTATCCGTCCAGCAAGACGTGGTGAACCAAGAATTCAAGTCACCTTCTCTATCGATGTCAACGGTATTGTCTCAGTCTCTGCTAAGGACTTAGATTCCAACCAAGAACAACATATCACTATCTCCAATTCTTCAGGTTTGAGCAAAGAAGAAATCGATCGTATGGTCAAAGAAGCTGAAGCTAACAAGGACGCTGATGAAAAGAGAAAGAAAGATGCTGAAACAAGAAATGAAGCTCAATCCTTAATCGATCAAATCAACCGTCAACTTGAAGATAAAGAACACCCAGTCGATGAACAAACCAAGGCTGCAGCTACTAAGATTCGCGATGAAATCAAAGAAAGTCTTGATAAGAATGATTTAGATGCTGTCAGAAGCAAGATTGCTGAACTTCAACAAGCAGCTAACCAAATGTATCAAGCACAAAGCCAAGCCAACGCAAATCAATCCACAAATACTGCTGGTGGAAATGCCGAAAGTGCACAATCCTCCGAAACTGATCCAAATGTTGTCGATGCAACATTTGAAGAAAAGAAGGATTAATAAATAAAAAATCCTAAGCCCGGTATTAATACTTACCGGGCTTACTTATTATGAATAGGAGGCGAATATGGCCGAAAAACGCGATTATTATGAAATATTAGGTATCGACAAAACAGCTGATGCCGACCAAATAAAACACGCTTATCGTCAGATGGCAAAAAAATACCATCCTGATATCAACCACGCTCCTGATGCAGCTGAGAAATTCAAAGAAATCCAAGAAGCCTATGAAGTCTTATCAGATCCAAAGAAGAAAGCTATGTATGACCAATACGGAAGTGCAGCTTTTGATCAAAATGGACAGACAGGATTCAACGGAACTTCTGGATTCCAAGAAGCTGACTTCGGAGATTTAGGAGATATCTTCTCTCAATTCTTCGGTGGTTCTATGGGAGGTAGAAGCAGTAGAACTAGAGATAATCTTCCTAGAAAAGGAAGAGATACTGCGATGAAAATCAGCCTTTCCTTTGACCAAGCTGTTCACGGATGCAAAATTGATGTTCCACTTCATTATGTGAAGACCTGTCCTGATTGTCATGGAACTGGTGCTAAAACACCAAATGATTATCAGACCTGTAAGACCTGCGGTGGTAGAGGTAGTGTAAGAGCTAGACGTTCAACTATCTTCGGTGTGATGGAAAGCGAAGAAGTCTGTCCTGATTGTCATGGTTCTGGTAAGACTATCAAGAATAAATGCGATCATTGCCATGGTTCTGGTAGAGTTGAAGTCAACGAGACAGTAACTGTCAACATCCCACATGGTGTTGATACTGGTGATAATATCAGAATCAAAGAAAAAGGTGAAGTCGGTGTCAACGGTGGTCAAAACGGTGATTTATTACTTCAAATCAGTGTCTCACCATCAAAGGCATTCACTAGAAAAGGTGCTGATGTCTATACCAATATTCCGATTTCAGTTGGTGATGCTCTTCTTGGAGCCACTGTCACCGTATCTACAGTCAATGGAACATTTGACCTTACAATTCCAAGCTGTACAGAACCGAATACAATTTTAAAGATGACTGGTCAAGGTATCACTCTTCCAAACGGAAAAGTTGGTGACCAATATTGTACAGTTTCCATCAAATTCCCTAAGAAATTAAGTAAAAAACAACAAGATTTAATCTCTGAATTCCAAAAGGAAGAAGAAGGAAAAGGTGGAATCTTCAATTGGTTAAAAGGTAAAAGAAAATAAAGAAAATTAACTACAATCATTCTAAAATTAGAAGGGTTGTAGTTTTTTTATTTGACATTTCAAAATATTTTCAAAAAGAAATCGCTTTCATTTATTTTTTTTGAATATTTAAAAGAAAATTCATTTAAATTTAAAAGTTGAAAACTAAAATTAATTATAGCTAACTTCAAGGAGGCTAAAATGAAAAACTTAAAACAAATACTCATACTTACATCAAGTATACTTTTCTTATCTTCATGTCAAAATAAGAACAGCACAATAGAAGCAAGCGCTAGTCCATCTAAAATTATTGATTCAACAAGTGTAGTAGAAAACAGCGATACTGAAAAAGAAGAAAGTTCGACGAAAGAAGAAGATACAGTATCTGATTCTAAATTCGAAGCTTTATCAATGAATTTGGAATCCGGTCAAAAATTTAATTATTATTTATATACACCAAAAAATGTAAAAGAAAACTCCTCAATGATTTTATATCTTCATGGTGGAAGTGGTAAACCTGAAAGCTCAGATGGTGATTTAAATTTATTAACAAATGAAGATGGGCTTCCAAAATTTGTAAAAGATGGTTTGATTGAACCTGATTCATATATTGTCTTTCCTCAATTACCATATAAGAAAACAGGATGGAGTGATGTCAAAGATGATTTATTATCTTTTTTGAATATTTTAAGCACAAATTTAAAATGCGATAAATCAAAACTATCAATCACCGGTCATTCAATGGGAGGAAAAGGAACTTGGGATATAGCATTAGCTTATCCATCCTCATTTTATAAAGTAGCACCATTATCTGGTAACGTAACTTTAAATCCAACTAATTTAAACAAATTAAAAAATACACCCGTATGGGCAATTGTTGGAGACCAAGATACTATTGTTGATCCTTCTACTTCAATCAATTTTATAAACGAACTATCTAAAATAAATGATGAAGCGAAAATTACCGTAATAGAAGGCTATGGTCATTTTGATGTACCACAAGCTTATTTATCAAGCGAATATAATTTATTATCGTGGCTCATTGATTAAAAACTTATTTATGAAATCGGTTTACTAAAATTTGAGT
>CAVEQA010000060.1:0-9547 GCA_963617725.1 Paludibacteraceae bacterium | reverse complement strand
GTATTGAATTTAGTGATATTTTCAAAAACAAATAATACATATTCTGCAGATATAGCTCTTGAAGAAAAACATTCACTTTTTTCTTTTTCCTTTTTTTCCTTTTTTTCTTCTTCACTCAGTTTACAAAATCTTACATAATTAGATAAAACCAATTCCTTTACAACTATCATTTTTTCATATTTAACTCTACATAATTCTTTCTTTAAAACATTTCAAAATATAAAATAATCATCCTTAAAAATAATAAATTGTAAATGCCATAGAACCATAAAAGCAGTAATAAAAAAAGGAATAATTACATATATAGAAAAGTACATAATCACAACACTCAATTCAGGAGTTTTATTATCCGCTATAAACCAAAGAAAAACAAAAACAGCTTGAATTAAACTACAAACTACAATCTGTGTAATTATCATTGTAGGCGCAAAAATCAATATTTTTTATTCTTTTCCATATCATATTTTCCCTAATAATTCGCTTAAAACATCATTTAAAATTTTTATAAATTAAGTCTTTTCACCACCTACACTATCATCAACATTCATACACATAATTCTCCTAATTCTTGATTTAAGTTTAACATATGTCAAATAATATTACAATATAAATTTATTCTTCAAATTAGATTTTCATTTTTCTTGAATTCTAAATTTGATTGATATATATTATAGTTAGTTATAACTAACATAGGAGGTAATTATGATCTTTATCAAACACAATCTTCTAGCGATTTCATCAATTCTCGACCTTATTTTTTTAGGTTTAACAATAACTTTTTTCTATCTTTCAAGCATTTTCAATAACACTATCTTGATCATTTTAGGAATGATTGCTTGTCTTATTTCGTTGTTTTTATTCATCGGTATTGTTAAATCATTATGTAAATTCGCTTTGAAGCACAATTGATGTAGAAAAAATCTCGTTCCATTTTCTGAAACGAGATTTTTATTTATATCAAGAGATCTTTTATAACTAACAATCCAGCAAGTATCATTAAGATGATAAGTCCTACTGCGTTAGCAATACCTTTTACTTTAGTTGGAACTTTCTTACGAGAAATCATCTCTATCAAAGCGATGAGTGTTTGCCATCCATCAAGGCCAGGGAATGGAAGGAGATTGAAACAACCTAAGTTCAAAGAAATATATCCCCAGAGCAAGATGAAATATCCTGCACTTTTGCTTTGAACTCCCTGAGCAGAAACTCTATAAACTGAGATGATACCACCCATATTCTTCCATCCAGCTGGTGTGAATAATCCACCGAGGGCATGGAAGATATTGACAAATAAATAGTGGAACTGTTTACCTGCCATAACAAATGCTTCACCAGCATTATATCTGAATTGTTTTACTTTAGCGGAGATACCGAATTTCTTAAAGGTCCAAGTTGAAGAAGAAAGGTAGGTCTTTAAGATGACATCTGCACTTTTAGTTGTTTGTTCTGAAAGAGAATAATAAGTCAAATGAATAGTTCTTGTCGAATCAGAATTGATTTGCATTCCTTTGAATTCTTCAATTGTGGTTAAGGTTGTATCAGCATTTCTACTGATGACATCTTGAATGCAATAGGAAAGAGAATTCTTTGCATAATCATCAACACTAGTAGCATCTGAATTGACATAGACTTCAATATTTTGTCTATCTTCGACCTTTGGGAAGTCGATGCTTTGTTCTACTTTATTACCATTTGAATCATAGAGATTTGAATATGTTTGATATAAAGTGAGAATCTTATCACCAGTTCTAAGACCAGCTTGATAAGCACCTGTTACTTCTCCATCTAATTTTTCAGTGACAGAAACTTCATTAGTATCTAAAATAGTTTGTGATTGGGTACAAAAGGCAAAATCAGCAAAGAAGAGAATGAAGGCCAAGATGAAATTCATCGTGATACCAGCTAACATGATAACTATTTGTTTTACATGATTGATGCCAGGTAGTGTTCTTTCTTTTGGTACGACAATTCCATCTTCGTTTTCGCTAGAATCTTCTCCTGCCATTGAAACATAACCACCGAGCGGTAAAGCACGGATGCTGAAATATGTTTCTCCGTAATAGTAATTAGGATCTAATTCTTCTTTCTTGCTTTCAGCTTCTTTTTGATCGCCGGCATTCAAGATATCAGCAAGAGCTTTTTTATCTTCACCGTATATTTCAACTGTCTCTGTTTTAATAGGTTCACTTTGAACCATCACTGAAGTATTTTCTTCTTTGATTTCCTTATCTGATTCATAGAGTGGTTTCTTCCTTTTATGTTTAAATTTTTTATGGAAGATCTTAGGACCAAAACCGATAGAATATTCAAAACAATAAACTTTGAAACTCTTTGCAGCGATAAGATGTCCAGCTTCATGAATACAGACTACGAAAGATAAACAAAGAAGAAAAATGATGATATTGAGTAGCACTTCTAAAAATTTCATTCAACAACCTCCTAGCGATAAAGGGAGACGACTTTCCAAACGACGTCTTTAGCATACTCTTCACTCTTAGAGATGATTGAATCAAGATTTTTCTCTTTCAACACTGGAAGATCATCTAAATGTGTGGAAGTATAAATTAGAGCTTCACGCATCTGTTTAAATGTGATCTTCTTCTTTAAAAACATCTCAATAGCATAAGTATCAACAGAATTATAATATATCATACCAACATTTGAGTATTTTGAAAAAACTTCTTGAGTGACTTTGAATAACGGGTAGAAATCATCATCAATTTCACCAAAATGTAAGGCTTTGATTTTATTCAAATCCTCACTGTTATTGACATGCATTGAAAGAGTTCCTTTGCTTAATGCATATGCGATTGCAACTTTCATCGAGCAAGGAGAATATTCCATAAGGGTGTGTTTGCCATCACCATCATGATAGATAATCTCAGCATGAACTAAACTCTCTCTGCAGATGATAGCATCGACCATCTCCAACGGGAAATCAAATAAAACAGAAGCTTCAATGACTTCAAATGCCTTATTTACAAGAGTTGCACAGTCGACAGTTATCTTATTACCCATGTGCCAGGTAGGATGTTTTAAGACCATCTCAGGAGTCACTTTATCAAGCTTTTTAAGCGGAGTATCTCTTAAAGCACCACCGCTAGCTGTGACGATAAGTTTTTCAATCTGATTCTTTTTAATTCCAAGTCTTTTAGTCTCTTTTAATAACTTACTCAAAGCGACATGCTCACTATCAACTGGATAGAGATGACTTTTTGATTTTTTTAATAAAGGTTTGATAAGAGTAGAACCGATGACAAGACTTTCTTTATTTGAAAGCATCAAGTCTTGGTTTTGTTCTAAGGCAGTCAAACTAGGTAGAAGACCGCAGTTACCCATCAAAGAATTGAAAACATCAGCTTTAGAACATAATTTAACTAATTTGACTGAGCAATCATCTCCCGTGATGACTGTGTAATCCGGATGTAATTTATGAAATTTAGCAGCGGCTTTTTCATCTTTGATAGCGACATATTTCAAAGAATCAAAATAGAAAAGATAGGGTTCAAGTTTTTCAAACTGAGAAGAAAGAGAGACACCGATGAGTTCATAATCAAATGAATACATCAAAATATCAAGTGTCTGTGTTCCAATGCTTCCAGTAGCACCGAGGACAATAATAGGTTTTCTCATCAAACAGTAAACCTCCATCCATTGCTAGTCAAAGATACGATGATTGCGATGATGATGGAATTGATCATAATAGAATCAAAACGATCGATGACACCACCGTGTCCTGGGAAGATATTTCCGTAATCTTTGATTCCATATGTTCTCTTGATAAGAGAATATAAGAAACCGCCGATATTACCAACGACTGGCATACAAAGAGCAACCAAGACTAGAAATGGCCAGCAAACACCGTTTAAAACTCCAATATTCTTCAAATATGAAGAATTAGAAAATTGAAGAAGTCCAGGAACTAAAGGCATGTTGAAACAGAATTCGAAAATAGCAGCTAAACCTAAAGAAACAACAGCCGAGAAGAAAACACCACCGAAGAATCCTTCCCATGTTTTATGAGGAGAAACTCTTGGATTCATTCTATGTTTTCCAAATAACATACCAAAGAAATAAGCACCGACATCACTAGCCCAAGTTCCAATAAAGACGAAGAACAAAAGAAGCGATGATGCTAATGTTTGATTTAAATTGGCATTTTCATAAAATGATTTAAAGTAATTACCATAAGTTGTTTCATAATGTAAGGATTGGAAATCAACAACAATATCGGTATTTTTAGTAACGCCTAATGATGCTGAGAACATCGTTGGACCATTTGAGATAGGGAAATATCTCAAATACAACATTCCTTGAAATCCTAAGGCGAAAACAATACCAACAGTGAATAAGTATGTAACATCATTCAAGGTGACTTTCGGAGAGATGATTGAGATAGTAAACAATGTCAAAGCATAGAGAATTATTCCGATGATAGATACGAAAATATCACTCATATATAGCTTATCAACATAATAATGACCATCGCTGATAAGATTTTTTAAAAACACCCAAAAAATAAAAGAAAAGACAAAAATATAAACAACACTATAAACTAAAAGATTGTATTTATTTCTACCTGATGCTCTTAAGATCTCCCAAATACCGATGAGAGCAAGAACAATCATCAAAGCAAAGTAAACCCAACCACCAAAAAGAATTGAAGGAACTAATACAGCGACTAAAACAATAGCAGTTATCGTTCTTGTCAGCATGCTAGCCTTAGAAGATTGTGATAATTTATTCATGATCACTCCTTTTCTTCAATGGCACCAAAGCGCCTATTTCTCTTTAAATATATTTCTATATCTTTCTTTAAGATTTCAGGAGTGTAATCAGGCCACAAAGTATCTTCAAAGACAAATTCAGCATAAGCAACTTGATAGAGCAAACAATTGGATAATCTTTCTTCACCACTTGTTCTAACAAGTAAATCGATATCGCTCAAATCTTTTGTGAAAAGATAATTTTTAAATGTATCTTTATTGATTGAGGAAATATCGATTTTGCCATCTTTGACATCTTGTGCTACTGCTTTACAAGCATCAGCAATTTCATTTCTAGATCCGTAATTGAAAAGAACATTAAAAACATTAGTGCTATTATTTTTTGTACTTTCAATAGCATTATGAATTGTATTTAAAGTATCTTTAGGAATTCTAGGATCATCCAATTCACCAAGAACATTGATCTTAGTTCCACGAGAATTGAAATAATCGATTTCTTTATCAAAAAATACTTTTAGCAATTTAAAAAGAGTATCGAGTTCTTTTTGAGGACGATTCCAATTTTCAGTTGAAAATGTGAATAAAGAAACAGCATAAATACCATAATCATCATAACAAGATTCAACAATTTTTTTAATGATATCTACACCGACTTTATGTCCAGAAGAACGTGGCAATAATCTTTTCTTTGCCCAACGTCCATTGCCATCCATAATGAAGGCAATGTGACGTATTCCAGGGTTTTGAATATCAGCCATTTAGATGCACTCGATATCTTGAATCTTTTCAGCGACAAGTTTATCAACTGTTTCAATATGCTTATCAGTAGCTTTTTGAATATCATCTAACATATCATGTTGCATATCTTCGCTGAGAGTATCATCTTTCTTAACTTTATTATTGAGATCCTTACGAACATTACGGATGGCAACTTTTCCATCTTCACCATATTTCTTTGCTTGTTTTTCTAAATCTTTACGGCGATCAGCACTTGGGGCTGGGAATTTTAACATGATAGCATTGCCATTTTGAGTGACAGTGCAACCTAAATCAGCTTTGTTCAATCCTGCGATAATATCTTTTAAAGTGGATGGATCAAAGACCTTGACTTGTAAATCAGTAGGAGAAACTGAAGAAATGGTTCCTAAACTTTTAAGAACCATATTTTCTCCATAGGCTTTGACGTAAACTTTATCTAATAATTGAGCAGTAACTCTACCAGCACGAAGAGTTCCTAAAGATTCCTTTAAGGAATCGACACATTTGTCCATCTTTTGATTTGCTTCATCTAACCAAGACATATAAATACCTCCAATAATATGTATTACTTATATATTCTATCAAAAATACTGTTATGTAATGTAGATTATTCTTTAGAAATAACAGTACCAATTTTTTCGCCATCGATGATTTTGACAGCATTATCAGTATTATTCATATTGAAAACATGAATTTTGATATTGCTGCTTTCAAGAAGACCAACAGCAGTGTTATCCATAACTTTTAAATTCTTCTCTAACATTTCATGATAGGTCATCTTAGAAATTAACTTAGCATTTGGATTTTTTCTTGGGTCATCATCAAAAACACCATCAACACCATTTTTACCCATAAAAATACTATCAGCATCGATTTCTTTAGCTCTTAAAGCAGCACCAGTATCAGTGGTGAAGAAAGGAGATCCAATACCACCAGCAAAGATGATAACTCTACCTTTTTCAAGATGACGAATAGCTTTTCTTCTGATATATGGTTCACAACATGCATTGACAGGAAGAGCTGATAATACACGAACTTTTAAACCATTCTTTTCAAAATATCCTTGTAAAGCCATAGCATTCATAATGGTAGCAAGCATTCCCATATAATCACCAGTTGCTTGTTCAATACCGATAGTTGGAGCTAAGTTACCTCTCCAAATATTACCGCCACCGACAACCATAGCTACTTGAACACCACGTTCAGTGATAGCTTTAACAGTTTTAAAAACATCATCTAAAACCTTTGGATTGTAATTTTGATGATTTTCTTTATCTTCTAAGGCTTCACCAGAGATTTTTAATAATATTCTTTTAAATTCCATTGTTGTGTCTTTCCTTTCAAGAAAAGCACCCCAGTTGGGGTGCTTCTAATCAACATGAAAACTACTTTTGAGCGTCAGCGATTTGTTTAGCGACTTCGTCAGCTAAATTATCAGCTTTCTTCTCAATGCCTTCACCAACGGCATAACGGATATAAGATACAACACTTGCATCTTTTTCTTTGAGGACTTGACTGACAGTCTTAGAACCATCAAGAACATATTCTTCCTCACTTAAAACAGATTCACCGAGAACCTTCTTAACTTTACCTTCAACAATCTTCTTTTGGATTGCTTCTGGCTTAGAAGCGAACTTAGCATCTTGTTTAGCAGCTTCAAGTTCGATAGCTGTTTCTTTATCGATGACTTCAGCTGGAATATCTTCCATAACTCTATAGGTAGGATTCATAGAGCAAACATTTAAAGCAATGCCGTTTGCTAATTCAACATCGCCACCCTTTAAAACGACTAAGGTAGCAATCTTACCATTCATATGGATATATGGTCCGAAGACTTCATCATCGGATTTTTCGACAACATTAAATCTACGGAAATCAAGCTTTTCACCAAGTTTGATACCGGCATCGACGAAAAGATCGTTTAAGGTCTTTCCATCTTTTGTAGCACATGCCTTTGCAGCTTCTAAATCAGCTGGCTTATTGGCTAAGACAATCTCATTGACTTCCTTAACCAAAGCACGGAATGGATCAGAATTTGCAACAAAGTCAGTTTCAGAATTAACTTCGATAATAGCAGCTGTGTTGCCATTGACCATGACCCAGCTGACACCTTCAGCGGCAGTACGAGTAGCAGCTTTCTTAGCTTGCTTTGCAATGCCCTTTTCTCTTAACCAATCAGCAGCTTTGCTGACATCTTGGTCATTTGCAAGAAGAGCTTTCTTACAATCCATAAGACCAGCACCAGTGCGGTCTCTTAATTCTTTGATTAAATCAATAAGATTAGCCATTATTAGTTGTTCTCCTCAACTGCTTTCTCTTCGGCTTTTGGAGCTTCTGCTGCTTTATCAGCTGGCTTTTCAGCTCCGTCTTCACTCTTATGTCCACCGTTTGTCTTTGTGAACTTACGGAATTTGACTGGCTTACGCTTAGTTCTACCACCATTCTTAGCTTTTCTCATAGCGATAGCATCATCTCTGAGCTTCATACGGATAGCCTTGGTTTGTTCTGCTTGATCAGCACCCTTGAGGATGTCGTTCATAGTTTGGCTTGCAGCTTCAGCATCTTTATATGCATAGATTGGTTCACCACCCTTGCCTTCAACAACAGCATCAGCAAATAATCCAACAATAATACGGATAGAAGCTTCACCATCATCATTAGCTGGGATGAGATAATCGATTTCATCTGGATCAGTATTTGTATCACCTAAAGCAAAGACAGGAATGTGAAGAGCTCTTGCTTCATGGATTGCGTTGTGTTCTTGTTTTGGATCGACAACAACGATTGCATTTGGAACGAAACGGATTTCTTTGATACCTTCAAGGTTAGCACTGAGCTTTTCTTTGAGTTTTAAAACTTCAGCTTGTTCCTTCTTTGGAAGCTTTTCTAATTCTCCGCTTAATTCTCTTGCTTCAATATCTTTTAAAAGAGAAATTCTCTTTAAGATGGTACGGAAATTGGTTAAAGTACCACCTAACCAACGATGGTTGACATAGAAAGAACCAGAACGAACTGCTTCTTCTTGGATTGCCTTTTGGGCATATGCCTTTGTACCAACGAAAAGAACTTTTCCGCCTTTGCTAACAATATCCTTTAAAGCATTGTAAGCGACTTGGACTTGTTCACTTGTCTTGTTGAGATTGATGATGTGAAGATTGTTTCTCTTAGTGTAGATGTATTGTTTCATCTTTGGATTCCAACGGCTAACTCTGTGGCCGAAGTGGCATCCTGCATCTAATAAGGTTTTTGGACTGACAACAACATCGGTGTCCTTGTGGACAGTAGTAGCCATAACGTCAGCAGTTTCTGGCTTTACTTCTTTGACTTCATTTTCGCTCATTTTGAGCCTCCTTTTTGTTGAACTTCTAGATGTTTCAAGATATCAACCCAACAAATTATTTATTGCAGATCCATCATTTTCAGATCAGGGCTAGAGAAGTGTAAAATTTGAAGGACTAGTCGATAAGATTCACATCTATGGTTATTACGCAATACGCGCGAGCGATATTATATTATTAATACAGTCCTTTTTCAATCTTTTTTTATTAATTCTATAATTTCTATTGAAGAAACACTATTTTTTTTATATAATTTTCTTTGCAAAAATTTTGGCCCCATCGACAAGTGGCTTAAGTCTCAGCCCTCTCAAGGCTGCATTCACGGGTTCGAATCCCGTTGGGGTCACCAATCGACTATAATTCGAACTCATATTGCAAAACGCAGTATGGGTTCTTTTTTATTTATAGCTTAAGAAGCGATTTAAGGATTGGTTTATTCTTCACGAACTGTCATAAAAGTCTATAAAATCGAACAAAAAACGGGAAAAATCCGTAAAGACAAAATAATCTTCAAATGAGGCTTTTTTAGTTTATATCAAAATGTAGAAGTTCGAATCATCGATTTGTAAAGATTAATCTTTACAAAATATCAAAATAGGCCCTTTCCATAAAAGCAATACCAAGTGATATATGCTTTCTTTCAAATATTTTTATTCATTTTTAATAAATCAAGCGTTGGCACTTGCATTTTTTTTTTTTTTGTAAAATTGGTTCTAGAGGTAA
>CAVEQA010000059.1:0-9816 GCA_963617725.1 Paludibacteraceae bacterium | reverse complement strand
AAAAGAAAAAATATTTAAGAAGTGAAAAAGCTAAAGAAAAAGTTGAGCTTTCTAATTTAGATGAAGAATATAAACCAAAGATTAAAGAAGCAGTTGATGCTTTTGAAAAGAAAAAGGCTGAAGTCAAACCAATCTTTTTAAAGAATGTTGATGAATATTCTAAACAAGTGAAAATTGATTTAGAAACCTTGAAGATTGATCATCAAAATAATTTGAAGACTATCAAACAAGAAATTGAAGATTTAAAAGTTGAAAGAAAAGAATCTTATAAAAATTCTAAACATCAATTTGAAAAAGAATATCATGTTCAAAAAGCTTCTACTCATTACGATGATAAACTAACAAAAGAAACTCTTGATAGAAAAGCTTTAAAGCCAAAATTCAAAGAAATCTTTAGAAGCACTGATGAAATCGATAAAAAGTTAAAACTTAAAAAATTAGCTCTTGTCGAAGAAAAAGATAATTATCGTCAACAAGTGATCGATAAACAAAATAATCTCAAGTATTTAAAGGTTTCAATCAAACAAGCAAATTATATTGATTTACTTTCTTGTTCAATCAAAGAAAAGAGAAATCATAAAATCAATTTCATTCCTTCTGATAGACAAAAAGATGGCTTAGTATTGAACTTCAATATTGGAACAAATTTGGTTGTCACTAAATTCTTAAAACGTCCATATTCTAAATTCGGTATTTTATCAAATAAAACTATTAACGATACAGCTAATCGTTTGATTGAAAAATACGATATCAGATCAAGCAATGGTAAAAACACAAGAGTTGGTGATATGTCAGGTGGCAACCAACAAAAAGTCATCATTGCAAGAGAAACTTGTGACTCTCCAAGATTGTTAATCGCCAATCAACCAACCCGTGGTCTTGATGTCGGTGCAATTGAAGCAATCAATAAAATCATCGTTCAAAAAAGAGATGAAGGTGCAGCCGTTTTGTTATATTCTGTCGAACTTGAAGACATTATGAACTTAGCAGATAGAATCTTAGTCATTCATAACGGTCACATCTCAGCAGAACTTGACCCTAAGAAGACAAGCTTTGAAGAAATCGGTTTGTATATGGGTGGAAACGGAATAAAGGAGGCAAGCCATGACTGATTCTTTTATCAAAAAATTCAAATCAAGTTTAGATGTACTAAAGCCAAATAACAAACCTAAATTCTTTACTTCATTTTTATTCTCAATAATCTCAATTATCATTGGTTTTGGTTTAGGTTATTTAGTTATGTTGGCTTCAAATCCTAGCAATGCTAATGCTGGTTTTGTTCAACTTATAACTGGTGGTGTTCCTTTTGGTCTTACTTCTATCGGTAACATCTTATTCAACTGTACTCCACTTATCGGTGTTGGTTTAGCTGTTGCTATTGCCTCAAAAGCAGGTGTTTTCAATATCGGTGGTAGTGGTCAATACACAATGGGTGGATGTATTGCTTTGATTGTTGCTAACTTACTTGGTAACAAAGTTCCTTCACCTTTAGGCTTTATCATTTGTTTATTAGCTGGTATGTTAGCAGGTGCTGTTTGGGCAGTTGTTCCTGCAATCTTAAAAAATCATTTCAATGTCAACATTGTTGTTTCTGCAATTATGATGAATTATATTGCAGTTTATACTTCTTGTATCTTAGCTAGAAATTCATTGTGGTATGACCAATTCAAGAGTAAAATCAGTGTTGCAAACATTGAAAATTCAATGATTCCAAATGCTGGTTTAAATAGTCTCTTCGCCGCAAATTACAATGGTATAAAAATCAATTCAAGATTGGATGTCTCTATCATCATCGCAATCGTAGTTTGTGTTTTATTGAGCATCATTTTCTCAAAAACAACTTTTGGTTTAAAGATTAAAACATCAGGTCAAAATGGCGATTGTGCAAAGTATTCCGGTATAAACAATAAATTATCTTTAGTCTATGCTATGGCAATTGCTGGAGCTTGTGCTGGTATGGGTGCTGTCTTCACTTATTTGAGTAAGAGTCCATCTAACTTCACAACTGACACAACTGTCAATTCTATGGGATTCACTGGAATCTCTGTTGCACTTATCGCAAATAATTCTCCGATTGGTTGTATCTTCACTGCAATCCTTCTCTCTTATATTCAAACTTCAGGTAGTGGTTTAACATCTCTTTCTTTCAACTCTAATATTATCGGTGTTATCACCTCCGTCATCATCTATTCCACTGCAACAGTTTCATTCTTATCTACAGTTTTCATGAATATCAAAGATAAATCAAAACAAAAGAAAAATGTTAATAAGCTCACTAGAGAATTACAAAAATCACCTTCAAACGCATTAAATATGGAGGTAAAAGAAAATGCAGTTAAATAACTTATATTCCTTTGTACAAATTTTGCTTCCTATCTTCATCGCTTTATTCATCGTTGCCCTTGGTGGTTTAGTATCTGAAAGAAGTGGTGTCACCAATATCGCTTTAGAAGGTTTCATGATCTTCGGAGCATGGCTCGGTGTCATTGTTATGGACTATCTTCTCATCGGATTTGGTTATGCTAGTTCATTCTCAGATATCATTCATATCACAACAAAAACTATTCCTTGGGGATATAAAATTCTCATCTTCCTCATTTGTTCTTTAGTTGCTGGTGCCTTTGCTGGTTTGTTATCATTCATCCACGCCTTTGCTTCTATTTCTTTAAATGCTGATCAAACAATTTCAGCAACTGCAATCAACACTTTAGCTCCAGCTATGTGTTTATTCTTGAATATGGTCTTAGATATCGGTCATGTTCATTCCGACTCTGTCTTAAATGGTGGTAACACACCAGCTAGTGATAGAATCACTATTTCAAACACTGCTTTGAAATTTGAATCAATCCCTGGACTCAGTGATATTCCCGTTGTTGGCGATTTGTTCTTCAAAAACTTCTATCCTTCCTTCTATTTTGGTATTTTAATTCTTCTCGGTGTATGGTTCTTCTTATATCACACTAAAAAAGGTAAGCATTTAAGAGCTTGTGGTGAAAATCCATATTCAGCTGCAGCTTGTGGTATCAATGTCAAAAAGACTAGATATAAAGCAGTCATCGCATCTGGTTTCTTAG
The DNA here is from genome assembly GCA_963617725.1 of Paludibacteraceae bacterium. GTDB lineage: Bacteria > Bacillota_I > Bacilli_A > RFN20 > CAG-288 > Enterosoma. The sequence continues at coordinate 6,742 of CAVEQA010000059.1, read as the reverse complement.
GTGGTATGGGTGGTTTCTTCCTTCTCTTTGCAACATCTATCGAATTCAATGGTGGTGTCTCAGGATACGGATTCTTAGCACTTGCCGTCTTAATCTTCGGTGGTTGGAAACCATTTAAAACCTTCTTTGCTGCATTATTCTTCTCTTTCTTCACCGCTTTAGCAAATGGTGTAAGTTACTTCCCATTCCTTGCTAATATGAAGTTAGATTCAAATGTTTATAATCTCATCCCATATATCTTCACTTTATTGATTTTGATTCTCTCTTCTAAAAAGAGTAGAGCTCCTGAAGCTGACGGTTTACCATATATCGTCGGTAAGAGATAATATTTTTCTTCATCGCCCTTGTTCCTAAAAATTAGGATTCAAGGGCTTTTTTATTTCAAAAAAATCAGCTCCGAAGAGCTGACTTTTATTTTGCTTCATTAACAATAAGTCCGTTTCTTTCATCAATTTCCTTAAAGACTTTCTTTTGAATAATGATGATCAACGGAATAAAAATCAAAACACTTAAAGTCCATGATAATGGATAAACGAAATATAACCAGAAAATAGTGTGGAAAGTAGGAAGTGGGAATAAAACTACTAAGAAGAAGATTCTAAGTCCAACACAACAGGTGATGGTATTGATACTTGGAGCAAGTGAATGTTTCATTCCTCTAAGATACGCACTTGATAAATCCATCAAAGTATCTATTGAATAGGTAAGTACCATCATAATCATTCTCTCTTTGCCAGCCATTAAAGCGTTTTGATAATTTATATTATCTCCTTCAGTTATAAAGACTGACAACACTTGATTAGGGAATACACAACAGATAAAGGAACAAATACCCCAAGTAACTAAGCTCCAGAATATCGCATAGACGAATGTTTTCTTGATGTTTGTTTTATTATTGGCGCCATAATTTTGACCTACAAAGGCTGTGATTGCACTAGCAAAGGCATCAACAAAAGCAAAGACATAATTTTCGATTGTAGATGATGCGCTAGATCCTGCGACTATTTCATAGATATTGATTGGAGTTCCATTTATTTGATAATCAGTAATGCTATACAAAGACGATTGAATCATGACATTAGGAATACAATATCCAAGTCCTTGAAGTCCGCTTGGAATTCCGATTTTGAGAATATCGCTCATAGAACTTCTATCGATTTTCATCTTCAAAATGTTCAATCTCACAAAGGCTTTTTTATTTAAAATCAACCACAATACAATCAAAATCGCAGAGACAACTTCCGATAGAACTGTCGCCCAAGCAACACCGATGACATCGAGTTTGAAGACGATAACAAAGAGGAAATCACAAGCGACATTGATAAGACCAGAAATTATAAGAATATATAAAGGACGTTTTGAATCACCTAAAGCTCTTAATATTTGAGACCCGTAGTTATACACCATGAGAAATGGAAGACCTAAGAAATATATTTGAAGATATTCAGTCGATTTTGTTAAGATTCCCTCAGGTGTATTCATCCACTTAAGCATATAAGGTGAGATGAAGAAACCGACAATACCAACTACAAATCCACTGATTAAACTGAGTATCATTGAAGTGTTTAAGATTTTTAGAGCTCTATCTTTATCTTTAGCACCTTTTGCATTTCCCATCACAACATTGGCTCCGATTGAAAAAGAGACAAAGAATGTGACAATCAAATTGATCAATGGTGTGTTGCTACCAACGGCAGACATTGAATTATTTCCGCCACCAAATTTAGATACTGTAAACAAATCAACAGTTGTATATAAAAGTTGCAAAATTGTTGTAAAAGCCATTGGAAGTGCAAATTTTGGAATTTTCCAAAAGAGATTTCCATCAGTTAAATCCATTTCAGAACTTCTTTTTACCTTAGTACAACTAGAATTTTTCATAAGTGACCTTCTTTAAAAATTGCGTTAAAAAAAAGTTTGATTCGAGAGAACCAAACTTAATTTAATTTACAATGGTTGGAACAGTGGGATTTGAACCCACGGCCTCTTGCTCCCAAGGCAAGCGCGATAACCAAACTTCGCTATGTCCCAATGTAAGAGATGGTGCCCTCGAAGAGATTCGAACTCTTGACCCTCTGATTCGTAGTCAGATACTCTATCCAGCTGAGCTACGAGGGCGCAAAATGGAGGTTCCACGCGGATTCGAACCGCGGGTTGGGGATTTGCAGTCCCTTGCCTTACCAGCTTGGCTATGGAACCAAAGGTAGTTGTTAATATAACTCAAGCAAGAATTTAATCGAGTTTTTAACATCTAATCTTGATGAATAAATTTACTCATTCGAGATAGCTTGAATAATGGAGCAGGCGACGGGAATCGGACCCGCATGATCAGCTTGGAAGGCTGAAGTTCTACCACTGAACTACGCCTGCATCAATCAAGCTTAATAAGTATATATTTCTTGTCAAAAAAATGCAAGAGTTTTTTAACTTATTTTCTATAAATTATCAATTTTCTTGATATGTAATTGTACACCATTACAATAAGTGTTCTGATTACAAAATCAACTGGATAAGAGAATAATTTAATTTCTTTCTTAAGGAATAAATAATCATATAAGAAGGCTTGAATCAACATACCAATCCCTAAGCCGACAGCTGATAATAAAACAAAAATGATGATTCCTTTGATTGATTTTGAAAAATTAGATTTACTTGCTTTATAAACCATATATGTTGACATCAAATAATTAATTATTACACCAATTATAAACCCACAAGCTGTTGAAATAAGGGTAACAAACATTGCTTGATTACCTTTAAAACAAATAAATTGAATAAAATAACAAGTCAAAAAATCAAACACTGCAGCTACCAATCCAACTATTGCAAATCTGAATATCTCCCATATGATGAAATTTGATTCACATCTATTTTCAAAATATAATTTATAAATGAGATATTGATAAAAATCAGTTAAAAATCCAGCAGCGAACAAAGCAATATATGGTTTATTTTGAATAAATGAAGAACATAAAGAAGCGATGACTATAAATGCCAAAAATCCAAATAAAGACAAAATAATATAACTTAATATGTTTTTCTTTTTAAATAGAGGTTTTAATCCTGATGGTGAAAATAACATTACTAAAGCTGAGAATATCGATATATCAAAGATTCCTGATATCAAAGAATATATCAATACACTTTTATCAATATTAAAAAACATATTTTCTGAATATGTAATTTTAATAACCTCACCTAAATTCAATTTCAAAGGATTGATTAAATATAATATTGGTGCAAGTATTGATACTGCACACATAAAGCAAAAGCATATAACAATTTCAAAAATCAAATTTGTCTTACTTTTATTGATAATAACTTCTTCGTTTTGTTTTCTATTATTCATATTATTTTACCTACTATTAAATTGTATTCTAATTATATCTAAATTGCTATTAAATCATTAATTGTTGAAAAAACTATTTAAAAAATAAAGACAAAATCGATTTTTTTATATATAATAATCTAGTTTTTTGGAGCGTTACCCAAGAGGCTGAAGGGACCGGTTTCGAAAACCGGCAGTAGGGAAACCTAGCCAGGGTTCAAATCCCTGACGCTCCGCCATTAAACTTGTTTCCGAACAAAATGCGTCTATCGTTATGATTTCGGTTAAAATAAAGATTCCTTCAACAAAAGAAAAAAATAGTCATTGAGGCATAGTCCCAATGACTTTTTTTGTTGCAAAATTGACCATTAAGAATATCTACTAAACTTTTATCTACACATCCACACTGTTTAAAATTTTAATAGCTGAAGATTAGTGAAAATGTCGATAATCTTCGGCTTTTTTGGTGATTGTTTTTATTGAAATGTATGGTTAATTATTGTGTGGATATCTACACAAGGAGAAATACATGTTTTATACCGATATAACCGTCGATTTACCATTAAAAAGGAGAATCTCATGGAAGAAAAATAAATACTATGTTACAGAAATCTTTTCTAGAAAAGGAAAAAACACAATTGATGATTGTGTCATCGTTGGAATTGCTCTTAATAAAAATTCTGACAAAATGCATCCCAATAACAAATATTTTGAAAGGCATCCTGAACAAATTGAGCTTTTAAAAAGTGACCAACAAAACGAAAAAGAATTTTGTCCATATCAAAGCATCGGTCAACATTTATTTATAGATGCGATTTGCAATTCTACTGGTTTAGATTCTATTTTAGCTGATAGTTTTCCTGGGTTTTCTCAAGAAATAGAAGCGTGTCTTAAATATTATCTTTCAATGAGAAACACTGATATCAACACTTTTTCTTCATATGGTTATGATCATTACTTAGGAACAAACTATATTCCTAATTTAACTTCATTGTTTAATGAAAGAATCAATCATGAAAACATTAAGTCATTCCTATCTAAATGGCTGGAACATTGTTTATCATTATCTGATATTCCTGAAGTTGAAGTTGATTTTGATTCGACAAATGCGAATACAAATTCGGTTGATATTGAATTAGCAGAAAAAGGGAAAGCAAAAAACAATGAAAATCTTCCACAAGTGAATTTCTCCTATCTTGTAGATAGAAATACTGGAATGCCCATGCATTTTGATATTTTCTACGGTTCCATTGTTGATATGGAACATTGTAAGAACTATATTCAAAAAGTTGAAGCTTTGAAAAATGATGCCCAATTTATGTTATGTATGGATAGAGGTTATTTTACTAATCATTTTTTATCATCTATATATGGAAATACAATTTTTGTGTTATGGGTAAGGATGTAACGAAATTCGATGAATTTATTTCTTTATATCCAGAACATATTATTAAAAAATCAGAGAATCGAATTTATGGTTCTATTTATGGTGTTAAATTTCAGGATATACCACTAAAAGATTGGAAAAATGGAAAATTGTTCATTTATCTTTGTTACGATCCGACTAAATCGAATTCATCCACTATCTGTAATCTTGATAAACTAGAAACAATTGCAAAACAAATCATCGGGAAGAAAGATGTAAATGGCAATATCAGAAGAACATGGGGAAACAGATTGAATATAGAATTAGACTCAAAAACGAAGATTATCACCAACGCAAAAGTTAACCATGAAGCTTTTGATGAAATGAATAAAAAAGCTGGATATTTCTATATCGTATCTGATAAAGAAATGTCCTCTTGTGATATGCTTAGTTTCTATTGTCATAGAGATGTTGTGGAAAAGAATTTCATGTTAGCTAGAAGCCAAGAGGATTTAGCTAAAACATATGCTCAAAATGACAATTGTTATGAATCAAAAACTTTCATGGGATTTCTTTGTGCAATAGTAAGAAGCAATATGATAAAAACAATGGAGCCCTATTTCTTCCAATATAAAAATGAAACTACCCAGTCAGTAATAAACGAAATGGGAAAAATAAAATTAGAAAATATTAATGGAACAATTGTTCAGCTTTGCCCTCTTACAAGTAGGCAAAAACAAATGATGTCATTCTATAAATTAACGAATAAAAATATTGTAGATTTGATTGAGGAATTCAAAACAATCGGTTTTCCAAATTAGAGATTGTGTGGATGGGTGGATAAAAGTTTAGGAAATATTTTACTATTTATTTTTCTTACAATAAATTGGCTATAATCACCTTTTTTCATGCTTTGTATCAATTTATAAAATCAGTTCTAAAACTATATAAGCTAACTTTAAACGATTTGATGGTATTCTTAAACTATATGCTAATTTTATTAAAATTTAATAAAACTATTCTTATATACATTTTTACAACATTTAATATATAATTTTTTAGGGGGGTCATCATGAAAAAAGCCTTAAAGTTGTCAACAAAGGAATTAGTCGATGCCGATAATGTTTTGAAAAACAGATCCGAATGGAGGATTGATTATATTGATCCTGAAGAAGAATTTCATGTTAACTTTGTTTGTGACTCCAAAGGGCATGGTGGCCCATATTTTAGATATTATCTTAGCAAGAAGGATTATGATGCTTTAACGCCTGATAGAAAACAAAAATATGATATCCTTACAAAAATGGAACATTTTGCTGAAAGTCCATGGCATCGTGAATGGAAAGAAAAAGTCTCAAGTTTTTGTGAAGAAGAAAAGTACATCTATAATCGTACTACAGGAAAATATAAAAGGACTGATTCGTTTGTTAACAATCAAAATATTTGTGTGGAGTTTCAACACTCATACATTGATAATGATTATGTTTCAAGAAACAATTTTTATAAAGCGTTAAATTTAAGGGTTGTATGGTTATTCGATTACACCATGCATAGCACCAATGAAAAGCCTAATAAAACAGTTCAAATTGTTGAGGATAATGCCCGCGGCTTTTTAAGAGCTTCCAGAGAGGTCGAATCATTTGAGGATTGTCCAGTCTTCATTCAAGTAAAAAGTAAATTGATTTATAAGGTCCTTCGATTAGAAAGACTAGAAATTGACAATAAATTAGAATCAACCATCCGATGGTTCAAAAAGACTTATGTTTATGCAGAAGATGAGTTTATAAATGCTTTGAAAACTGGTGATAAAAATCTTTTTAGTAGGGATGACCTAACTATTGGACAATCCATGTATGAGCTTTGGAAACCAGAATTTAAAGCAGCAGTTTTTTGCAATATAAATAATGGCTGGTTTGTTAAGCTTTTAAAGAATCCGCAAGAACAATGGAACTTATATGGTAAAGTTAGAGGATACCTTTCCAAAGACAAATACAATTTCAAAGATAAAAACTGGAAAGTAATAAACTTTACTGGTCGACCTGTATGGG
>CAVEQA010000058.1:0-9924 GCA_963617725.1 Paludibacteraceae bacterium | reverse complement strand
ATCTTAGATTTCTTAAATTTGTTTTTCATACTTGTTTTCTTCTCCTTTCTTTTTTTGATTTTTTAGAGAAAACAAAAACAAGAAACCTTTGAGATATTAAAAAGAGCGATATCCCAAAAAAGTATTCTTGGGACAATAGATAAAGATAAATTGTGTTTGTTGGAACAGGGGTGTCCCTAAAAGCATGTTTACCTCTAGAACCAATTTTACAAAAAAAAAAAAATGCAAGTGCCAGCGAAAAAATAATAAAGAAATTGGATTTATTTGTGTTTTTATAATAATAGTTAAAAAAGAACTTGTTAAAGTTCTTTGATGAGTTATTTTTTAAAGTATTTTGAAGGGTAAAGTTATAAAATTTAGCTTTTACATTAAGAATTTAGTATGCAAAAATAAAATTTTCTTATCTAAAAGAATTTGACAATATTAGTTTTAGTAAAGTGACTTTCTTTATGGTGTGTCATTTGTTTAATGAATGGATTGTTATGTGTTCTTAATCAATATATTTATCATATTACTTTTTTAGATTCTCGATGATTTTCTAACATTTCAATTAATATTAGGTGCAAAATAAACTTTTTATAAATTGTTGATTTAACGAAAAAATGTCTAGAATAGAATGGTGAGTACCTGCTATTCTAGACATCTATTTATTTGTGAAAATGTTGTTTTATTTTTAAAAATAAAAAAAGGTTTGATACTTGAATCAAACCCGTATTACTTTAAATGGTGGACCAGGCAGGATTCGGACCTGCGATAACTCGGTTATGGGCCGAGGACTTTAGACCGCTGAGCTACTGGTCCATTGATCTACCAATAATGCTTAAATTTATGGTGGCTGCGGAGGGAATCGAACCCCCGACATGGCGGGTATGAACCGCTCGCTCTACCAACTGAGCTACGCAGCCACAAAGGAAAGCTTATAAATAATATACTTTTTGAAGGTGAAAATCAAGTATAATAAATAAGATTTTTATAAAATTTATTTGAAAAGGTTCTAAATATGGAAAAACAAAGAATTCAAAAAGTTATATCTCAATTAGGTTATTGTTCAAGAAGAAAAGCTGAGGAATTATTGAAAGAAAAAAGAATTAAAGTCAATGGTATTCTTGTTGAAGAGCTTGGTTTTATGTGTACAAGTGATGATGAAATTCAAGTGGATGATGTGATAATAAATCCTAAAGATGATATTAAACCTGTTTACCTTATGATAAATAAACCTGTGGATGTAGTATCAACTGCCTTTGATCCTCAAGGAAGAAAAACAGTTATTGATTTAGTTCCTAAATCTTATGGACGTGTTTTTCCTGTGGGAAGATTAGATCAAAATTCTCAAGGTTTATTGATTTTAACAAATGATGGAGAGTTTGCTAATTTAGTAACTCATCCTTCATCATCTCCAGATAAAGAATATGTAGTTCATGTTAAAAATCCAGTCAATGGAGATGAAATAGAAAAATTAGCAAAAGGTTTATATATCATAAGAGAGGGCTATAAGGCATATCCTGCAGTTGCAAATGTCATCGAAGATAATGAAGAAGATTGTGTTTTTTCAATCACTATTCATGAAGGTAAAAAGAGAGAAGTAAGACATATGATGGAAACATTGAATCATCCTGTCATCTCTTTAAAGAGAATTAGAATAGGTAATATTCTTTTAAATGATCTAAAAGAAGGTGAATATCAAGAAATACCACAAACCACAATTGATGAATTAAAAAATATCTGTTTACATAATAAAGAAGCAAATAAGGAATAAAATAAACAAAAAAATAGCCAAATAGAATCATTGACAGATTTCTTTTTGGCTTTACATAATCCTTTATCTTCCCCGACCAATAATATTAAACCTCTTTAAAAACTAAAAGTAAAGCGTTTTCAAATTAATTTTTATTAAAAAAATACAATATTTTACATTTTCTTGATTTTTTCTAATATTTTACAAAAATTTTAATAGATAAAGTTAGTCACTTTCATTTGAAAAATAAAAGCGATAAAAACAAAAAAATCACTCGTTTCCGAGTGACTTTAATTTCGTTTTTTAATGGTGGGTCTTAGTGGGCTTGAACCACCGACCTCCCGCTTATCAAGCGGACGCTCTAACCAACTGAGCTAAAGACCCATAATTTTGGATGCGAAAAAGATTATACCGAATCTGTTATCACTAGTCAATAAAAAAATTAAAATTATCTATATTTTTATCGTTTTGTTTATCTTTTTGAGAAATTAATTTCTTCTTCTGATATTTCTTTTATACTTATGATTAAAAAATTTAGCATTGTCTAACCGCTATTTTATAACTAAAATATAAAGCGTACCTAATTGGAGGAAATATTTATGGCTAAAACTGCTAATGTTATTAAAGATCTTTGCATCGGTTGTGGTGCTTGTACTGGAATTTGCCCAAACGTTTTCGTCATTGAAGATGATGGAAAAGCTGGTGTTGCTGGCGAAGTTTCCGCTGATGATGAAGCTGCTTTAGATGAAGCTGTTGCTGGTTGCCCAGTCGGCGCTATCGAAGCTAACTAATCAAATCACATTTTAAGGGGAATGTTAAGTTCCCCTTTTTTGCTACTCATAATTTTATAATTTCATCAAAAATAAATGAATGTAACCGTTTTTATTTGGTGTAGTTTTAAATATTTATATATTTATATATAAATTTTAGTATATAATTTTTCAGTTAAACAGTTTTTATTAAGGAGAAGACGAATATGAATGAAAAGATAAGAAATGTTGCTATTATTGCTCACGTTGACCATGGTAAAACAACTCTTGTTGATGCTATGTTAAAAAAATCCAATACCTTCCGTGAAAATGAAAAGGTTATGGTAAGAGCTTTGGATAGCAATCCTCTTGAACATGAAAGAGGCATTACAATTCTTGCTAAAACTACCGCTATCACTTATAAAGATACAAAAATCAACATTGTTGATACTCCAGGACACGCTGATTTCTCTGGTGAAGTTGAAAGAATTATGAACATGGTTGATGGTGTTTGTCTTCTTGTCGATGCTTTCGATGGACCAATGCCACAAACAAGATTTGTTTTAAAACAAGCTATTTCTTATAAGCTTCCTACTGTAGTTGTCATCAATAAAGTTGATCGTCCAGGTGCTGATCCAGAACGTGCTTTAAACGAAGTTTTAGAATTGTTCTTAGACTTAGGTGCTGATGATGATCAATTAGAATTCCCAGTAGTTTATACTTCTGCTTTGAATATGACTTCTTCTTTAAGTGATAAAGTTGAAGATCAAAAAGAAGGTATGGATCCATTATTTGATGCAATCTTAAATCATATTCCTGCTCCATTTGCTGATGAGACAAAACCACTTCAATTCCAACCATCCTTACTTGATTACAATAAGTATGTCGGAAGAATTGGTATTGGACGTGTTGATCGTGGTGATATCGAACTTGGAAAAGAATATTCTTGTATCAGACATGATGGAAGTACTACTAAATTCAAGGTTCAAAAGTTATATACATTCCACGGATTAAATAGAATTGAAACAGATCATGTTCAAGCAGGTGATATTTGTGGTGTTGCTGGTTTAGCCGATATCAATGTCGGTGAAACTGTTTGTCCAAATGATTGCTTAGAAGCTCTTCCTTTACTCCGCGTTGATGAACCAACAATGCGTATGACATTCGGTGCCAATAATTCTCCTTTCTCTGGAAAAGAAGGAAAGTTATTAACAGCACAAAAGATATCTGATCGTTTATATGAAGAATCACAAAGAGATGTTTCTATGCGTTTTGAAGTCTCTCCAACAAATGAAGCTTTCATTGTTGTCGGTAGAGGTGAATTACATCTTTCCGTTCTCATCGAAACTATGAGAAGAGAAGGATTTGAATTACAAGTCAGTAAACCAGAAGTCATCATCAAAGTTATCGATGGAGTTGAATGTGAACCATTCGAAGATCTTCAAATCGATGTTCCAGATGAATATGCAGGTTCAGTAATGCAACTTGTCGGTGGTAGAAGTGCTGAAACCATCAACATGAACTCTGATAATGGTCAAACAAGACTTAATTATGTGATTCCATCTCGTGGTCTTATCTCCTTTATGAATCAATTTATGACTATCACTAAAGGTTATGGTATCATCAACCATTCCTTCCGTGAATATCGTCCAAAGATCAATAAACCAATCGGAATTCGTAATTCGGGTGTTCTTGTTGCAACTGATCAAGGTATGTCAACTGCATATGCTATCAAGTCAGCTGAAGATCGCGGTACTATGTTCATCGGGCCTGGTGTTGATGTCTATGAAGGTATGATTGTCGGTGAAAATAAATATGCAACTGATTTAGCTGTCAATGTTGTTAAGAGTAAATCTTTAGGTAATCAACGTTCTGCTAATAAGGATGTCACTGTTGTTTTAAAAGCTCCTAGAAAGATGTCTTTGGAAGATTGTCTTGACTATATCAATACAGATGAACTTTGCGAAGTCACTCCAAAATCCATCCGTATGAGAAAGAAAATCCTCGATACAGCTGAACGTAAAAAATACGAAGCTCACCATCCAGAAGAATTCAAAAAGATGTAAAACTTTGACTGTTGTAGACTTGATTTCAAGTTATGCAACAGTCTTTTTTATAGGAATGATATTCTTATTAAAAATTTATTACTTAGAATTTAAGAAATAAATTAAAATTTTATTTGTATGTTATAATTATTTGTACGAGAGCAATGCTTGCTTTCATTAAAAATCAATTGTGTTCTCCCTTAAGAAAGAATGAGGATGTACTATTAGGGAGTAATAAATAAATAGTATAAATTTTAGATATGACAATGATTGATATTCTTGAAAAGAAAAAACAGGGGATGGAACTGACTCCAGAAGAAATTGAATTTTGGATTCATGGTTACTCTATTGGTGAGATTCCTGATTATCAATCAGCAGCTATGCTCATGGCTATTAGATTAAATGGTATGACAAAAGCTGAAACTTTCTCTCTTACAGAATCTATGATGCATTCTGGTGAAATGATTGATCTATCTAGTATAAAAGGCGTCAAAGCTGACAAACATTCAACTGGTGGTGTCGGAGATAAAACTAGTATGGTTTTATGTCCAATGGTTGCTGCTTTAGGCTTAAAAATAGCTAAGATGTCTGGTAGAGGACTTGGTTTTACAGGTGGTACATTAGATAAATTAGAATCTATTCCAGGTGTCAGTGTTTCTTTGACTCCTGATCAGTTTATTAAGCAAGTGAATTCTATTGGTATTTCAATCATTGGACAATCAGAAAAAATTGATGTTGCAGATAAAAAACTTTATGCTTTAAGAGATGTTACTGCAACTGTTGATAGCATTCCTCTTATTGCATCTAGTATTATGTCTAAAAAATTAGCAGCGGGTTGTGATTGTATCCTTTTAGATGTTAAATACGGCAATGGCGCTTTTATGAAAACAAAAGAAGATGCTGAGGAATTAGCAAAGCTTATGGTTGAAATAGGATGCCATTTTGGAAGAAATGTCGAAGCTGAAATCACTAATATGAATCAACCTTTAGGTTTGGCTATTGGTAATATTTTAGAAGTTAAAGAAGCTATCAATACATTAAACGGAAAAGGACCTGCCGATTTTGTTGAATTATGTCTTTCATCGGGTTCTACTATGTTAGTTCAAGCTGGCATCTATAAAAATAAAGAAGAAGCTAGAATAGCTTTACAAGAAGTCATTGATAATGGAAAAGCATTCGAAGTATTTTTGAATTTCATCAAGGAACAAGGTGGCGATATTTCTTATTTGAAGGATCCAAAGAAATTCCCAACTGCTTTATATGTCTATCAAGTCAAATCAATCAAGAGTGGTTATGTCACTTATATCAATACTATGCAACTTGGTTTAGATAGTATGCGTCTTGGAGCTGGTAGAGAAACTAAAGATGATATCATCGACATGACAGCTGGAATTCTTTTAAATAAGAAATTGGGTGATAAAGTTTCTAAAGGTGATGTTCTTATGACCTTGTATACTGAAAGAGCTAATATGCAAGAAATGGTTTCTTCTGCTATGAATAATTTTGAAATTGAAGATGAACAAGTAGAAGTTTCTCCAGTTGTTGAAGAAGTTATTTCTTATAATTCAAAGACTGAAGAATTTGAAATTGAAAGCGAATAATCAATATGGGTGTTCTTTTATCGGTGCAATCTCTTTATAAAGAATTTTCTGGAGACAAGCTCTTTGAGCCTGTCTCTTTTATGGTGAAAGACCATGATCGAATGGCAATCCTCGGTGCCAATGGTACTGGAAAGTCAACTCTCATCAAAATGATCTTAGGACAAGAGGAAATATCAGGTGGTGAAGTCATCATTTCTAAGAATGTCAAAATAGGATATTTATCACAAGATGTTATTGAAGATAATAACCATACATTGTATGAAGAAGCTTTAACCGTTTATTCAAAAGTTATCAAGGATGAAGAAAGAATTAAAGAGCTGACTTCCAGACTAGAAGAAAATCCAAATGATGAGCAATTATTGATTGAATATTCAACTAGACAAGATGAATTTGAAAGAGAAGGTGGATATGAATACAAATATAAAATCGCAATGATTTTAAATATGTTTTCATTTTCAAAAACTGATTATGATAGAAAAATCTCAACTTTCTCAGGTGGTGAAAAAACGAGAGTTGCCTTTGCAAAACTCTTATTGATGAATCCTGATTTATTAATTATGGATGAACCAACTAATCATCTTGATATCATCTCAATCGAATGGCTTGAAGATTATCTTTCTTCATATCAAGGAGCAGTGTTATTTGTTTCTCACGATATCACATTTGTTAAAAGATTAGCTAATCGTATTTTAGATATCGAGAATCATGTTTATACTTGCTATAACACCAACTATGAAAACTTTGCTCGTATGAAAAAAGAAAGATACGAAAATCTCGTCGAACAATATAAAGCCCAAGAAGAGAAGAAAGAAAAATTGAAGAAATTCATCACTTTCTATATGCCAAAACCTCGTTTTGCTTCAAGAGCTAAAGATCGTGAGAAAAAGCTTGAAAAATTAGAAGCCAACAGTATCTCAGATCCGACTAAGAACCACGCCAAACATATTTCAATGGGATTAAATGGCAATATTAGAGAAGGAAAGAAATTGATTGAATTTAAAGATGTTGGAGTTGGTTATGATAAACCATTAGTTGAACATATCGATTTTACATTATGTGGAAGAGATCATCTTGCAATTATGGGAGCTAATGGAACTGGAAAATCAACATTTGGCAAGGTTTTATTGAATGAATTAAGACCCTTATGTGGTGAGATACGCCGTTATTTCCACATGACAATGGGAGTGTTAAGACAGGATATAAGATCGTATCAAGATGAAGAGACACTGTTTGAATATTTTAGAAATCTATATCCAAAGATGTCTAATGAAGATATCTATTCAGGACTTGGAAGATATGCCTTCACTTATGAAGAATCCAATGAGAAAAGATTATGCGATTTGAGCGGTGGAGAATTGATGAGAATTGAAATCCTTCATTTGAGCCTGGAAGATTATGACCTTCTTCTTCTTGATGAACCGACAAACCATTTGGATTTGATGTCTATCTCTGAACTTGTCGATGCCTTAAATCAATATACAGGAACTTTAGTTATCGTCTCTCATGACCGTGATTTTGTTGATAAGACCTGCGATAAACTTTTATATCTATACAATAAGACTGGTTATTATTATGAAGGACCATATAGTGAGTTCAGAGATAAAGAACTAGTTAAGATAATGAATGAAGAAAAAGAAAAACTTCAAGAAGAGAATAGACAAAAAAGAGAAGAGAGGAAAAAGAAACAGGACGCTATCAGCGATGAATATTTAGCGAATAAAAAGAAAACTAGAACAACAAGAGATGCTCCTGAGAAAATTATGGAAAAAATCGATAAATTAGAGAAGAAAAAACAAGAATACAGTGAACTTTGTTCACTGCCTGAAAACTATAATGACGCAAATAAATTAAAAGAAATTGATGATAAAATGAAGGCTATAGATAAGGAATTAGATGCTTTATATCAACAACTTGAACTGGCAATGTAAAAAAATTGTTGAAATACGATATGATAAATGATAAAATACTTTTCGCGGTAATGATTCCGTAGTTCAGCGGGAGAACGTTCCCTTCACACGGGAAAGGTCGCTGGTTCGAACCCAGTCGGGATCACCAGTGAAAAGTATCCTTGCCATCTTAGCTCACCTGGTAGAGCATCTGATTTGTAATCAGAAGGTAGCTGGTCCGAGTCCGGCAGATGGCACCATTTAAAAAACATAGACTGTTATGAGCCTTGATTCTCTTGGCAATAACAGTCTTTTTTTGTTACTTTTGATTTAATTTTATTTTGGAAGTTGACATTATCAATGTTATTGTAAAAAAATAATTTGATTAAAATTTATTAAATCGTTTTCATTAAATAAGTGTAAAATATCTTTTTAAATTTCAAGCTCTCATGATAAAATTATATCGCAAGGAGATACCTTTACATGGCAATTAAAATTTATACAGATGCTAGTAGTAATTTATTTAAAGATATATTAGAAAAAAAGAATTTAGATGTCACTGTCTTACCTATGAGAGTTGAGATTGATGATCAAAGTTATTTATGCTATCAAGATGATATCGATGTAGTCCAATTCTCAGAGACTTTCTATAAGCTTATGAAGGATGGTCATAAACCAAAAACCTCACTTCCAAATCCTGGAATGTTTCAAGAAAAAATGGAAGAAGAAATAGCTAATGGCAATAAAGTTCTTTATATTTCATTAGCTGGTGGAATTTCGGGAACTTATCAAACTTGTTCAATGATTGCAAAACAAGTCAACGAAGAACATAAAGGCGATTTTGTTCATGTTATCAACTCTAAAACTGCTGGTTTTGGCGAAGGCATGATTGTCAAATACGCATATGAACAATCATTAGTTACAAGCGATTTTGATGAACTTACTTCTAAAGTTGAAGAATATGTTAAATGTACAAGAAGTGAATTTGTTGTAGATTCTTTAGTTTATCTTACAAATACTGGAAGAATTGGTAAACTTACTGCGACTATTTCTTCTCTTTTATCAATTAAGCCACTTCTTTATGGCTCAGATGAAGGCAAGATTGAAATGACTTCATTAGCTCATGGAAAAGTTAAAGCTATTAAGAAATTAGCAAGCCAAGTCATCGAACATATCAAAGATAAAACTTCTTTGGTTTTTGTTTCTCATTGCAATGCTATTGATGATGCTAACAAGTTGAAAGATCTTCTCCATGAAGGTGGAATTGATAATGTTGAAATCTATTTTTATGATTTAGTAACCGGTGCTCATGTAGGACCTGGAACAATTGCTGTTTTCTACGAAGGTACTGATAGAAAAGTTAAATAAAAACAAGGCTTCTATATCATTTGATAAACTGATATCAAGTGATGTAAAAGCCTTTTTCAGTTCAATATGTATATACAACAGCAGGGGATGAGGTTTGAATTAAGATATATTTTGTAATTGGGATGTTTAAAGCGATGAAATAATCGTCAAAACATCCTTTTAATATTTGGTCGAAGTTCGTATCATTCACATAATCGATGTTGTTTTCAAATGAACACAAAGTCACTTCAATTGTATTTTCACTGGTATTGCAAGGAATTATATGAATTGTGATGTCATTTGTTTCATCTGTATCTGATATTGTCTCATTGATATGATTTTTAAAATAATCGAAATCAAAATCTTTTGTTTTTATAAAATCTTTTTCTCTAAGATAAATCTTTATGATGATTTCATTTGATAGTTTTTCGTTCAATATCATAGGTTATTTTTTAAACTCGTATTTTTTCAATTCACAATTTTTTAATTTGAAATCAAAGAATTCTTCGTTTGTCAAATCGTTGAAATAAGAATTGAAAATTCTTCCTACTCCATAATGAG
>CAVEQA010000057.1:0-10190 GCA_963617725.1 Paludibacteraceae bacterium | reverse complement strand
ATAATAACCAAATTTCAAAAAAATGTGAAAATAAATTGATTTTTACTAATAACTACAAATAAAAGAAAACCGGTTTCATTACAATGAGCGCGTTTTAGACACTTTAAAACTTTTTTTGCAATAATAAATAAGAAAAACTCATCTACTTTTTATCTGATACAATTTTGTTTATTCGAATAAAAAATAGCTATTGAAATTCAGTGTGAATTCAATAGCTATTAGTTTTATTAACTAAATAATTTGAACGTTTTTCTTTCTAAAAATCGGAGCTAAAATCTCGTGAACGATAAGAGGTACGCAAGCCATAGCTGCTAAGATCAACCATTCTTCAATATCTAAGGAAACTGTTGAGAAAATAGTTGTTACACCGTTGACTTCTGTGACAAAGATTTGAAGTGCAAAACCTGCAA
Organism: Paludibacteraceae bacterium; assembly: GCA_963617725.1. GTDB lineage: Bacteria > Bacillota_I > Bacilli_A > RFN20 > CAG-288 > Enterosoma. Next base: position 9,780 of record CAVEQA010000057.1, on the reverse strand, counting down.
TGAAAGAAACTAATAACATCCAGTTTTTATCTTTGAAAACATGAATGAAACTGTGTTTGATATCGGTCATACCAATCATATGGAAGATTTGACTCATTGCAAGAACTGTAAAGGCAAATGTTGTAGCTTCTTTATGAACAGCTTCAGTGTTCATACAATTGACAAAGCCGTTATATCCATTTCCCCAGCTAAGTCTAGTGACTTCATCGACTACTGGTGCAAAATGAGCACTAGAATTTGTAAACGCAAGAATTCCAGGAATTAAATAAGCTCCAAAAGTAATGAGGAAGATTACAAAACCATAACCTAAACAAAATTTGAATCCACCATGAGCGAAAACACCATCTTTTGGATCTCTTGGCTTTTGCTTCATGATACCTTTTTCTTTACTATCCATACTTAAGGCAATAGCTGGAAGAGAATCGGTTATCAAATTAATCCATAAAATTTGAAGCGTTTCAAGTGGTGTTGGTAAACCTAAGATAAGAGTGAAGAACATTGTCAACACTTCACCAAAGTTCGAAGATAAAAGGTAGAAGATAGCTTTTTTTACGTTAGAGTAGATACCTCTTCCTTCTTCAACTGCTTTTTCAATGGAAGCAAAGTTATCATCAGTTAGTACCATATCTGCTGCTGATTTTGCAACGTCAGTACCAGTGATACCCATAGCAAGACCTATATCGGCAGCTTTTAAGGATGGAGCATCATTGACACCATCGCCTGTCATAGAAACAATATTATCAGAAGCTTTTAATGCTTTGACAATTTGGACTTTATTTTCTGGAGAAACACGAGCGAATACATTCGTTGTTTTTACTTTTTCTTTCAATTCTTCTTCACTTAAAGAATTGATTTCATCTCCGCTCATACACTGAGATATATCATCAGCGATATTCAAGTTTTTAGCGATTGCAAAGGCAGTATCTTTATGATCACCTGTGATCATAACAGTTCTGATACCAGCTTCTTTTAATTTTAATACTGCTGGTTGAGCTTCTTTTCTTTCAGGATCAATCATACCGACCATGCCAACATAGATGAGATGTTCTTCATCCATTTTGACATTTGCAACACCTTCTTTATAGGCAAAGGCAAGAACTCTATAGGCATCTTTTGCCATCATCTTAGATGCTTCATTGATTTTATTTATATCTTCTTCAGTTATTTCTCTTACTGTTCCATTGAGTAATATGTAATCAGTATGTTTTAAAATCGAATCTAAAGCACCTTTTGTATAAATTAATTCTTTTCCTTCAAATTTGTTTCTGACAGACATCATCTTTCTGACAGAATCAAATGGAAGTTCATCGACTCTTTCTTGAGATTCTTTTTCGGTTTTTTCTTTCTCAATACCGAATTTATATGCGTAATCTAATAAGGCGATTTCAGTTGGATCACCATATCTATCGCCATTGATAGATGCATTAGAACATAACATCATACCAGTGGCTAAAAATTGAATTTCTTCAAATTTTAAAGCATCGGCATCTTCGATTCTATCGTTGATATAGACTTTCTTAACTGTCATCTTATTTTGAGTCAATGTTCCTGTCTTATCAGAACAAACGACGGTAACTGAACCTAAGGTTTCAACTGATGGCAATTTTCTAACGATGGTATTAACTTTGACCATCTTTCCGACACCTAAAGCTAAAGCGATGGTGACAATAGCTGATAATCCTTCAGGAATTGCTGCAACAGCAAGGGCAATGGATTCTTCAAATAAGGAAAGAATTTCCATACCTAAGTTGCTGAAATCATTTGCTCTAGCACAATTGATAAGGGCCCAAACAAGTCCAGCAAGGAATGTGATTATGACGATGATAAGACAGATAAAGCCTAATTGTTTTGAAAGTTTGGTTAATTTCTTTTGAAGTGGTGTTTCCTCATCTTCATTGTCATTAAGCATAGATGCGATTTTACCAACTTCTGTATTCATACCGGTATTGATAACAAGACCGGTACCTCTACCATATGATATTGGACAAGATGAGTAGGCTAAATTTATCTTTTCAGCGGTTACTGTATCTTCTTTGCAAAGAACTGAAGCGTCTTTATCAACTGGAACTGATTCACCAGTCAGAGATGATTCATCACTCTTTAAGTTTATTGATGTAATAAGTCTTAAATCAGCTGGAACGATAGTTCCTTCTTCTAAGACAACTAAGTCACCAACGACTAAATCCTCGCTTTTAACATTAGCAATTTTTCCATCTCTTATTACAGAACACATCGGAGTTGATAATTTCTTCAAAGCTTCAAGTGATTGCTCAGCTTTTTGTTCTTGAATAGCACCGATGAGTGCATTGATGATGACAATTGCGATGATGACAATGGCATCTATATATTCATCATTTGATGTGAATTTACCAGTAGTTTTATTATATCCTTTAATAAAACTAGTTCCTTGGATTCCGGAATTTACATTGATGATTCCATTGATAATAAAGATGATTAAAGAAATCAATGCTGCACATAAAAGAACGATTACCATCGGTTCTTTAAACTGGTTAATCAATTTTACTAAAAACGGATCTTTTTTGCCTTCTTCAATCTTGTTAGGTCCATATTCTTTTAATCTTCTAGAAGCTTCTTCTTGGCTTAGACCTTTTTTAGCATCAGTGTTCAGTTTCTTTTCAACTTCTTCGATGCTTTTTGTGTGGTAAAGAAAAACGTCATCTGTCTTTTTAGACATTTCTTCATTCTTGCTCATGAATGATTTCCTTTCTTTACTAGGTCTCATTGCCATATTGGTTCATCATCCGGAAGGTTAGGTCTCCTACGTGCTGACGAATGATGAAATAATCAATTACTCCCCTAGAGTTATTTTAATAAACCCTGTTTTTAATTGTTAGATGATGAAAATGATGAGGTACATTGCAAGACTTGCTAAAGCACATGCACTAGTTATTGTATAACAAACGGCCTTACTTTTGTTGAATTTCTTAGAGAAAAATTTGAATAACATCAAGGCGATAGTGACTAAACAAACGGCACCACCAAAGATTTCAAATTGACCTGAATCGGATTTTAAAGCATCTTGAATGATATAAATACCTCTTTGAGAGATGATGAAATTACCATTAGCATCTACTTGATTATTATATTGATGCCATGTTAAGAAATCAGCGAGAGCAAAGATAGCAAAATCAAAAGTACAAGAACCGATCATGTTTCCATATCCTGCATCAAAATTCTTCTTTTTGAAAAGTTGAGCAGTGGATACGATTTCTGGAACAGAAGTGCCGATACCAAGAAGTAATGCACCGGCAACAGAACCAGAAAGTACTGGTAATGCTTTTTGAATTTCTTTTGTTAAGAAAGTGAGTGCGATTGAAGAACCAATCAATAAAATAGATGAAATTATAAATAAAATAATAATCTTAGGTAACCCCATCTTAATTTCTTCTTTTTCTTCATCTTCATCATCTTCAGATTCTTTTGGTTGGATGACCAAGGTGATGATATAAAGAGCAAAGATTAAAATTGATACGAGATTGATATCTCCTAACATCACTTGCATATTTTGAGGAGCAAAGAATGCGTATGCTGCAAATCCATACATCAATAAGCAAGCTAATCCATTGATTAAATGAAATTTTTGTAATTTTGCATCTTTAAATGATTTGATAAAGATGACTGTCTCTAATAAGAGACATACTAAATCAAAAATGATAGAACCTAATAAGTCTCCGACAACATATTCTGGTTCATTGACAAAGAAAATAGATGATAGAGCTGTGAATAGTTCAGGAAGAGAGGTGACTGCGGCAAGCATGACACCACCGATAAAAGCACCTGAAATCTTTGTCTTTTTGTCTAACATGTCTACAAGATTTCCAAGTACGAATGATAAGAAAATCATCGCTAGTAAATCGAGAACATACACCGGATAAATCCACATATTTTAACCTCCTTGGATTCAACTTTTGGGATAAAAAAAGAGACTTAGCAGAAAAATCTAAAAAAGATCTTTCTGCTTAAGTCTCGTTATTTATGACTTTGCCAGACCTATAAGGTCATTGTGTTGACATAGTCTCGCTAAAAGCGACAACTACTCCCTCAAGCCTTAATAGTTTAGTATGCATAAGTTAGGTTAGTCAATTCTATCTTTGTTATATATCAAGATCGAGCAGTTCTTTATAATTTGTTAAATGATAATCTGATATTTTCTTTATTTCTTTCTCATCTTTGACTGTTTGGTCGTTATGAACTGAAATAGTTCTAAAACCTGCATTATGTGCGGTTGTTAATGCTATTAGTATATCTTCAAAGACAATTGTATTTTCAATTTTGCTATGTAAATTTTCACTCATCATCTTATAACAAGTAGGTTCTCTTTTACTTGATTTTATCTGATTGACATCGAGTGTTGAATCGAAGTATTCCCATAATCCATTGTTTTTCAAACATGCTTCATAAAATGAATATTTGGTGGTTGTCACAAGTCCAATCGGATAATTGGCTTCTTTTATTTTCTTTATAAATTCTTTTACATACGGTTTTGCTTTGATGTTGTTTTTATATTCATCAAAGGACATATCAGTCCAGATTTTAGCTATTTCTTCTGGTGATTCTTCGAATCCGTATTCATCATGAGTGAAATTTGCCATCTCCATAAAGTTCATATGACCGATTTTATCGGCATAATCTTTAGGTACTTCTCTACCATGCATTTTGAAGAATTCGATATCTATTTTATGCCATAAGTCTAAACTGTCGATAAGTGTTCCGTCTAAGTCAAAAATAACTGCGTTGATATTTTTAAATAAGTTTTCTTTTTTCATGGGAATATTTTATCATCTTATTTCTATTGAAAAAGAGGATATTAGAATAAATATTTCAAAAAAATTGGTATTTGATGTGATATTGTAAAACTTATCTTTGATTTTTTAATTCATAACTATACAATAAAGATGTTATGAAATATGTATTTTTTGATTGTGAATGCGCAAACTGTCTCAACGGTGAAGGTAAAATATGTTCTCTTGGCTATGTAATTACCGATACACAGTTTAATGTCATTAAAAAGAAAGATATCATCATCAATCCTGAAGCACCATTTATGCTAGGTGATGTAAAGTCAGGTAATGGTATTAAATTAGCATACCCATTATTCAGATTTAAATGGAGTCACACTTTTCCTTTTTATTATAATGAGATTAAAAATCTTTTTACAAAAGAAGAAGTGATCGCTTTTGGATTCGCTGTAAATCAAGATGTATCTTATCTTACATATACATGTAAAAGATACAACCTTCCAATCATTTATTTTAAATTTTTTGATGTTCAATTATTTGAACAAAAATTATATGAAAAGAAAAATCCATCTGGCCTTGATCATCTGATTCAAGAAATGAATCTACAACAATTCACCTATCATGAAAGTGATGATGATGCTTTGATGACTATGGAAGTATTTAAAAAGATATTAGAAGATAATAAACTTACAGTTTCTGATGCTATAAAAAAATATCCAAAAGCTTATAGTGATGTCGATAAATTTATCAAGGATGCAAAAGTGAGATTGCAAATAAAAGAAGAAAAAAGAAGAAAAGCAAAAGCAGTTGATGATTTCTATAAAACAATGGAAGAACAATCAGTTGCTCTTGGTTCTTATGATGAGAGGTTTTATAAGAAAAATATCTGTTTTTATTATCATTTATTCTTAGAAGATTTCAGCGACTTATATCCTATTGGAAAAGCTTTGAGAAAATCGGGTGCTAATATTGTAAGAAATCCTCAAGAAGCTGATATATTGATTATAAGGCCACATACTGTCATATCTAATACGACTAAGTTAAAAGAAAAACATACAATTGTAAGATTGGATACTTTAAAGAAACAACTTTTTGAATAAAAGTAAAAGTATTTAAAAAGAAAATAAAATATCCTTCTTAGGAAATTCCTAAGAAGGATATATTTTATATAAACCTAAACTTATTTGATTTTAGTGACTTTGATCTGTGGAACGAGTGATTTCCAAAGCTTGTAGGAACCTAAATGTTCACTGAATGCAGTTGCGCCACCAGCTGCCATTGAATATTGTAAGGTTTCTTCAATCGATTTTCCTTCTTGAAGGCCTTTGATGAAACCTGCAATTGATGAATCACCAGCACCGACAGCGGAGATTTGTTTTCCTACTGCATTTGAGCAATGATAGATTGAACCATCATGAGCGAAATAGTAAGCACCTCTTTTGCCAAGAGTTACCATGACTGTTTGTGGTCCTTTCTTTATCAATTCCAAACCACCTGCTAAGATTTCATCATCATTAGTCAACTTCTTTCCAAGAATATCACCTAATTCTTCGTTGTTAGGTTTGATCATAAACGGCTTAGATGGAAGGGCATTGATCAAAGCATCATCGACTGTGTCTAAGATTGTTTTAGCGCCGCTTGGATTGATGCATTCATCCATTATTTTTTGATAGAGATGTTTATCTTCTTGTCCTAAAGAACCAGCCATGATGACAATATCATCTTTGGTGAGATGTTTTTTGAAGAAATCAAATAATTTCTTTAAACCTGATTCTCTGATTTTAGGAGCTGCAGGATCAAATCTTAAATCAGTATCTGGTCCAGTGATGAGAACATCGATTCTAGAATTGGATTCAGTTGGAAGGAAAATGATTTTATCAAATTCTTTAAGTGCCATGTGTTTGATTGTTTCACCATTTTCGCCACCTGTGGCAATGAGTGGAATCGAATTGATTCTCAAATTTTTGAGCATTCTTGAAACAGTGATACCTTTACCTCCAATAGAGAACCCTTTAGCAAGAGGGCGGTTGATACCATCTACACGGAGTTCTTTTCCGTTTAAATCTAAGGTGTAATCTATTGATGGAGCTACAGTAAGTGAATAAATCATAATAATAATTGTCCTTTTCTAATTTTAATCTTTATTTTCTTCTGGAACATTAACTTCAATTGCTTTTATTATAGATTGATACTTCTGATCGATTTTGTCGGTTATCAATGTAGGTCTTGAAAAATCACAAAATGTCGCAGTTGAAATGTTATCAAATTTGCTGTGGTCAGCAAGGATGAATACTTGATAACATTTGTTCAAAGCACTGGCTTTAATAGCACATTCTTGAGGATCTGGGGTTGTGTATTTTGCTTGAGGATGAATTCCATTTGTGCCAAAGAATCCGACATCAAAATTGAATTTTGAAATGAAATCTATGACATAAGGACCGATAAAAGCATTAGTTGTAAGCTTTAATTCTCCTCCTGTAACATAACATGATAAACCTCTTTCGGCAAGCTTTTGAGCCAGAGTTGGCGAATTTGTTACGTAATATGTATTTTTATATGTTGGAAGATAAGGAATCATACTTGCAACTGTTGTTGAAGCATCTAGGTAAATACAGCTTCCTTCCTTTACAAATTTGGCAGCTTGAGCAGCAATATATTTCTTGACTTCAGGTTCAGTTCTTTCTCTTTCTAGATATTCTCTATCTAAACGTTCGAATTTGAAGTTTCCAGAAAAATGAAGACTTGCAGCGCCACCATGCACACGTAAAATCTTGTGTTGGGCACCCATTCGTTGTAAATCTCTACGGATAGTAGATTCGCTAGTTTTAAAATACTCAGAAAGGCTCTCAACAGATACAAATTGAGATGGACTTTCTTCAAGGAGTTTAAGTATTTCTTGGTCACGATTTTTTGAACTCATAAGCACCTCCAAAACCGTATAATATTTTATAAAAAATGCGAAATTTAAGCAATAAAAATGCGCATAAAATTGCGCAACTTTTTGCGCATATATGTTATTATTTAATGATTATTGCTCAAAATGAGTGCGTTCATCGATTTATTTAGTATCTTGTATACAAGTTTATAGTGCTATTGAATCGAGTATTTCAAGATATTCATTTAGGTTTTTAGCATGGACAAGTCTCACTCTGATACTAGCGCAGTTATCATAGCCCTTGATATATCTAGTCGAAATGCCTCTCATGATATCACTCGCCTTTTTTTCGTCTTTTATAGAGAAGATAAGATTCAGATGTTTCTTTAAGTCTTCAACTTGTCTTCTTAGTGAATTCTCTTCTTTAATTAAGCCATCTTCTTGTCTTACTAAATCCTGAAAAACTTTTGGATATCCGATAGCTCTTTGTCCTATCATAATAGCATCAGCATTTGTTTCTTTTAAAATTGCATCAGCATTTTCTTCATTTATTGAACCATTTGCAATTATCGGAATAGTAACTGCTTCTTTAGCTTTTTTGATTTCGTCATAGTGAACGTTTCCTTGAAACATTTCACTTCTTGTTCTTCCGTGAATTGCGATTGCTTTAACACCGGTTTCTTCTATTCTTTTACATAAAGAAGGCATGTCTAAAATATGATCGAATCCAAGACGAATCTTACAAATTACAGGCTTTTTAGATATTTTGACCATCTCTTTTAATAAATCTAATAATTCATCAGGGCGAGTAAGCCAGCTAGAACCTGCTTTTTGTTTGATGACTTTTGGAACAGGACATCCACAGTTGAAGTCTAAAAAATCATAGTCCCCATAATGTTCAAAAGCAGGTATGCTTGATAATATGACATCTTTTTTTCCACCAAAAATTTGCATTGCTAATTTTGTATCAGGACAATTTTTCTTATCTAATTTTGTTGCAGTTAAATCTTCTATGGTTGCTTTGCTATTAAATAAAATGGAATCACAAGACTCCATTTCGGTGTATACAAGACCAGCGCCATAATCAGAACAAAGTTTTCTAAGCGAGTAGTCTGTAAATCCAGCAAGAGGTGCTAAGACATATCTATTTTTAATTTGAATATCAGCTATAAGAAAACTTTTCATATCTACTTATTCTTCTCTTCTTTCTTCTTTTTAAGAAGTTCTAAAGCTTCATCTTCGTTCATGCACTTGATTCCCATTTTCATGAGCTTTCTTGCGGTGATTCCTTGTCCTTCAATAACTTTGTCAGTAAAAGAACCATCATGAATATAATGAGTTCCACAACTTGGTGACTTTTCTTTTAAAACTGCTAGCTTAATATTTTGAAGTCTACAAATAGTGCTTGCCATATAAGCGCCGTCATTATAGTTAGAAGTGACATCTTTACCATTTTTTGATAATACTTTATCACCTACTATTTCACTTGGAACTCTTGGAATCTTTAAGCCACCAGAACATTCTGGACACATAGGAATCAAATCATAAAATTCAGTCAATTCTATGAGACCTTTGACTTCTTTAGATTTTCCATCGTATCTTACTTTTTGTCCTAAAAGACAGGCTGATATCAATATTTTTTCTTTCATAACTGAAATATTTTATACATAAAAATATAAAATAGAAATAAAATTGATAAATATTTTTTGAATTATTCTAAAATTGATTCATCAACGAAATCTTCTAATTCATCAATATTGAATACGATTACCGAAGCTCTACTTAGACAGGAACAGAAACAAATGTATTTTTCATTTGCATCATTTAGGTGAATAATTTCTAAGTCGTTGTTTGAATTTATACACTTTATAACATTATTAAAATTATATTTTAGTTGAAAATAAGTACAATAATCTGTCTCATATTCAATCAGCCCAAATTGCTTTCCTTTTGTAAATAAAAAATAAGAATCTAAACATATGCTTTTTTTATCAACTGAATACCATTCTCCATTCTCGTATTTTTCAAACGATATAGTATTTTCATTTTTTTCAAAGAAACCATATTCTTCATTTTTTATTTTAATAAAAGATAAAAAATATCCTTTTGGTGAATTATATTCTAATACTTCATTTAAATCATCTC
>CAVEQA010000056.1:0-10737 GCA_963617725.1 Paludibacteraceae bacterium | reverse complement strand
GCAAATGAGTTATTCACGAATTCATTTACAGATTATAAATCAATAAAAGAACACATTAATCAAGGAATACAAATAGAAAGAAATAATGGAAAATTAATAAAAGCAATTTATAAAATAAATAGTAATTTTTTCACTGAATTTTATCAAAATTTCAAATATGCAAAATTTAAAAAGAATTTTTCAAACATAAAAGAAAAACATTTTTATTGGCTAAAAACTATTCAAAATTATGGAATAGTTGGATTTATCGATATGGTTTCTAGAAATGCTGAATCATACGATGAAGAAGAAATAACCGATTTTCTATGTAAACTTATTAAAAGAATAGAGAATTGCAAATTACTTGATGACTAACAGTTTGAACAATTTTAAATTGTCGTTTAAATTACATACGAAACAATTTCATCGCAGACTTTACTTCTTTGTTCTTCGACAGTGATTGTTGGGGTTCCATCTCCTTTTTGAATTCCGTAATCTCCAAAATATGAGTGAATGCCACCATCAATATCAACTCTTTTATTATTAGGTAAATATGATTCGTATTTATAATAATTATCATAATTCAAGACCTTATCATCGCTTGCTGTGAATGATAAGGTTTTTAAATTTGTATAGCTGCTTAAATCAATATTTGAATAGGCAGCTAAAAGTATTAAGCCTGAAAATGAATCACTATGTTTTGATATATACGAAGAAGCCATCAATCCACCTAAAGAATGACCCCCTATATACCAAGAAGTCACATTGCTAGCAAGTGCTTGTTTATTATCAGCTCCGTTTCCGTCTAATATTGCTAAATGAAATGGCATTTTAACTAAGATAGAAGTGATCCCATTATCTGATAAAGTTCTAAGCATCGGTGCATAGGCTTCATTTCCTACTTTTCCACCAGGATAGAAAATAAGCCCTACTTTTTTATCATCTTCAGTTTCTTTTGGTTTAAACAAAGTATAATCATTTTTATCGATAACTTGAGAAGAATCAGAATTCTTCATATAGCTCATAGCACTATCTGTAGCATGATTATAGGGAATCATATAAATCAAACAAGCCAGGATGACAACTAAAAAGAATCCCGTTATAGAAGATGTGATAATGATTATCTTTTTCTTATTGTGTTTTTTCTTTTCCATTTAAAAAACCTCTAAATATAAACTAGATGATATTTCAAAAAATTTATATTGTAAAGAGGTTTTTATTTTTAATTATTCAGGTTCATTCTCTTTTTTCTTTTTGTGTTCTCTCACTAAATATCTTATCAAGATCGAAGTAAGAGCAACAAATGCAATTGCTAAAGAGATTATGATACAGATGATTCGATGATCAGTAAAATCAATTAAGAACATAATACACCATCCTTTAAATGATAAACCTTATCGCAAATTGAAAGACTTGTCATTCTATGAGATATCAAGATAATCGCTTTGTTTTCTTTTTGTTTCTTCAATTGATTCAAAATCAAAGCTTCATTATAACCATCGACATTGCTAGTAGCTTCATCAAGAAGAATTAGTGGACTATCTTTTAAGAAAACTCTTGCTAAACCTAATCTTTGTTTTTCACCACTTGAGAAATTATCACCTAAATCATTGATTTCAGTATTTAATCCATCTTTCAACGAAGCTATTTTTTCATAAACACCTGCTTTTCTTAAAGCTTCATATAACTCTTCATCAGTTGCATCTGGTTTAGCAATTCTCAAATTATATGCGATAGTGTTTTTAAATAGATATGTGGATTGTGAGAATAAAATTACATTATCACTGATTGATTCACGAGAATAACAAGAGATATCTTTATCATTGTATAAAACGTTTCCTGAATCAGCATTTTCAAAATGGAGTAATAGTTTAAACAATGTTGACTTACCAGATCCACTCTTTCCTTCTATTCCGATAATCTCTCCTTTTTTAATTGAGAAAGAAATATCTTTTAAAATATCTTTTTTATCGTATTTGAATGAAACATCTTTAAGATTTAAAGATTCAAACTTGAAGCTTTCGTTTCCATCAACTGTCTTTGGTTTTTCTTTGATGATTGCAAGAATTCTTCTTGCCGATGCAAATGACATGGTCAAATTAGATGGAAGATTAGCAAGAGCGACAACCGGACCAAAAGAAGTAGCTAACATACAGTATCCAAGGATTAAATCATATGAATGAATTGTTGAATTCTTAATCAAATAAGAACCGATAAAGATGATGGTAATATCAGCTAAGATGATCAATAAATTGACAATGCTAGAGAAAATAAGAGAACGATTATTCAATTTATCATTTATAGAATTCATCTCTTTAGTCGTATTTGATAACAAAGTAGATTCTTCTTTTTCTTTTTGGAAGAAGAGTATTTCTTTAATTCCATAACAGCAATTCAAATAACAATTTTCACTTTCAGCAAGCTTATTTCTATACTCAACACCTAACTTTCTATTTGATAAATAGAAAAGTACAGGAGTCAACCCACCAATCAATAAATAGAACGCAAGTGCTATTAAAGAAAATGAATAGCTTATCAAAATTCCAAATAAAACAAGAACAACAATCTCAGTCAATATTGCGATGAAAAATGGGGTGATTGTATGAGCGTAAAATACTTCTAAAGTTTCAGTATCAGATTGTAATATCGAAAGAAGTTCGCCTTTATTTCTATCATCTAAGACCTTGCTAGCTTGTTTTCTCAATGATGAGAAGACTTGATTTCTAACCATAGCTAACAAAGTGAAAGCCATATAATGATTGAGATATTGCTCAATATATCTCAAGAATCCTCTGAGGAATCCTGAAATCAAAAGTAAGGCGATAATCCACGAGAATGATAAAGAAACATCAGCACCAAATAATTTTAATATTCCTAATCCACCAAAGAATGTGATACCCATGCTTGATAAGAAACCTAAAGTTCCAACAATAACCGCGGCCACAATCAAGTATCTCTTACCTTTGACTAATTTAAGCATCCCTTTTAAAAGGGAGAAAAAAGATTCTTTTTTCATAAAATTTCCTCCCATTTCTTTTCATTTTCAACACCAGTTTTAAAGAAACCATCATGACTTAAAAGAACATTTGGAGTACCGTTCTCCACGATATTTTTATCGTTGGAGAAAAGATAGATATAATCAGCATTTAAAGCATTTCTTAAACGATGGGATATGAATAAAACAACATGATCTTTACTGAGGGAATGAATAGTATTTACGATAATATCTTCACTTTCTCTATCAATATTGCTTGTAGTTTCATCAAAGACATAGAACTCTTTTTTGCTGACTAAGTAGTAGCTCAAAACAAGTCTTTGTTTTTCACCACCAGATAAATCAGAAGCACCTTCTTTTGGAATATAAGACAATCCACCGGCATCTATGATTCTTTCTTTTAAAGATACTTTATCTAATAATTCCCACATCACATCTTCTTCGACATCAGGATTATAAAATTTAAATGCATCTTTAATAGACATATGAAGTAAGAAAGTATCAACTGAAACATAACAAACATATTTGCGATAATCGTAATTATCGATATCTCTGAGTTCTTTCCCATCGATTAAAATACTTCCTTCATAATTCAGCAATTGCTTAGTCAAAACTTTTGCAAGCGTACTTTTACCACAACCAGAATCACCTAATAAAGATGTAAATCCTTTGTTCAATTCAATATTTAAATTCGAAAAAGCGTATGAATCAGAATCATCGTATTTAAAAGAAACATCTTTTAATTTTATTGAAGAAATAGATTCTATTTTTTCATTTCCATTATTTGGATTTTCTTCTTTTAATAAACTGATGACTTTCTTACCTGCAGTTGCGCCATTCATGGCGATGTGGAAAGCAGATCCTAAGCTTCTCATAGGCAAGAAAAACTCAGCTCCAACAAGAATTAAAAATAATGCGATTTGATAACTTATTTCACTATTTTTTAATCCGATAAGAGTCAAAACAATACCGATAGCGGCCCCTCCATATGCGACCAAATCCATAATAGTTGTCGAGCATAATTGCATGACTAAAACTTTCATAGTTATCTTTCTGAATTCTTCACTATTTGTTTTCATCTCATCTTCCATCTTTTTATCATAATGGAAAATAAGAAGTTCTTTCATTCCAGATACAGAGTCTAAATATGCACCACCTAATGATAAATAACGATTCCAATAAGTTGCAAAAATTTTCTTTGCCCATTTAGAAACCATGATGATAGACATAGGAATAAGTGGAACGCAAATCAAATAAACTAGCGCGACTTTATAAGAGAAGAAACAGAATAATACAAATAAAGAAATAGGTGCAATCATCGCATAAAAAAATGAAGGTAGATAAGAAGAATAATAAAGTCTCAATTGTTCAACACCTTCAGAACTCAGTTGAGAAATCTCTTGGATTTTCAACTTACTCTTTCCATTAATATCTACATATTTATTAAAGATATCATTTCTAATTTTAACAGAGACATAATCAGCAAGTTCGTTGCTAGTTCTTCCTTTTAAAATGTAAAAACAAACAAAAGCAATTGCAAGACCAATGCTTCCAAGAAGATAGTAAGTACCAATATCACTCTTTCCACTTATATAGCTAAAAACACTGCAAGATAAAAGGAAAGTAGTAGAAACCGATGATACTAATCCTAAAAAAGCAAAGATGACAACTAAAACTAACAGATATTTTTTACCCTTAATATAAGCTAACAAATCTTTATCAATCATTTTCTACCTTCTTCTGATTTAAAAGACATTCTTCTTCAAGTCTTTTATCTTCTTCTTTTATTTTTATATATTCTTTTTTACCGATAGGTGTGATTCTGAAAACAAAATAACTATATTTACATGCAATCAAAATAGTAAGGATGATACTCACAGCTAATTTATTGACAAACCACATGGATACCATAAGCATTGCTGAAACACATGATAAAAGAATCAATTCTCCATAGATTGTCATAACTCTATGATTTGCGAAATTTCCGATATGATTTTTATAGAGTTTAGAATTCAAGAACCAATCAGCAAATCTTTTACTACCTCTGACAAAACAAAAAGCAGTCAAAAGATAAAAAGGAACAGTAGGAAGAATCGGAATGATTATACCGATAGTACCTAAAACTAATGAGATAAATCCTACAATCAAAAATAAAATTCTAACTACTTTGCTCTTAACCACTTTTGATTCATTATTTTTTTCCATCTTTTTTCTCCGCATTTTTCTTTGCTAATCTCTTCTTTTCTCTTTTAGTTTGAATGACGTGTTTACAAGCTAAAATCGGATGGCTGAACATGATTCTAGGACCCGAAAAACGCATCACTTGTCTTATTCTTTCTCTATGTTCTTTGTTGTAACAGTGAATCGTACAATTCGAGCAAAATGGTTTCTTATCACCCCATGGGCATAAAGATAAACGATAATGGCAATAATCTGATAATTCTTTGCAGTCACTGCACATCTCATGATGTTTTGATTTATGTTTTTTCTTGCAATATAAAGCAATCATCTCATCGACAATATAAATCTCTGAGCTATATTTCTTATCTGTCATTCTTGGATTTTTTGATTTCATTGTTAGTACCTACTAATTATATACGACTAACATAATAACATTTATTTAAAAAATGATAAAGAAAAACATCTAAAATTCGATGTTAATTTAAAAAAAGGAAGAAAAAAACATAAATCAAACTTTTGGTATTCACATTAAAGAATGCAAATATTCTTAATCAAAAAAGGACCAGCAATCATTTTTATATCGTCAATTAAATCATAAGATTTAAACCAAGCTATCATTTTTTGGTGTGATTATATTTGATTTACTAAGAAATCTACCCATTCAATATTGTTTTGCGTATAATCTATGTATATAAGAAGGTGTATAAACTATGTTTAAAGATATGTTTAAAGTACCAAACTATTATGATAAATTTCATTGCAAAGGTAAGAACTGTAGAACATGTTGTTGTCAAGGATGGAATGTAACACTCTCTAAAAAAGATTATTTCAAACTCATGAACGAAGAGTGTTCTTTTAATCTAAAACAAAAAATAGAAACTTATGTCGGAATACTTCCTCATCCAAGAATTGATGAGTTCGCAAGAATCAATTTTGACTTCAATGGAAATTGTCCGTTGCGACTAGAAAATGGATTTTGTGGTCTTCAGGTAGAATGCGGGGAGGAAAACATCGCATCAGTTTGTCGCTATTATCCAAAGGCTCCGCATCAATATCCAAAACCCTGTTGTTCAATATCTAATAGTTGTGAAGCCATTTTGGAACTATTGATGGATAATGACTATACATTCTCTTTAGAAAAGAAAGAATTGTCATTTGCAATTGATTCAGATGAACAGCAAATATTCCCAAATGATTATCTAGAGAAAAACAAACACTGTCTATCACTAATGAAAGAAGAAAACAAAAATATTTTTGAGCGAATTTTTAAAATTGCAGATTACCTTGGCCAGCCTAGAATCATCTTTGATATGTCAATTCTAGTTGATATATACAATACATTTAAAAACTCAAGAAGCATTGGTGATTATCTTTCTTTTTCTAATTTCAATTCATATTCAGTTGAACAAGCTTATATTTCATTAAAAGAGATTTATCATGATTTAGATCGTTATCTTCAAAATATACTTTTAAACCATTTTCTTTTTATCAGATTCCCATATGTTTCAACAAGAACTAGTTACAAAGAAAATTCAATCGGCCTCTATTATTTAGTTTGCCTTTGGATTTATATTCTCTTCTTCAATTTAAAAAAGAAAACAAAAGAAGAATTCATTGATATAACTGGTAACTTCTTTCGTGTTGCTGAACATAGTAATCTTTATGATGTAATCACATTTTATTATCATAAGCACAACAACAAGCAATAAGTAAAACATTATGAAAAAAATAAATAAAGCTAATGAATATTTGAAAAACAAAGTGCATAAGAAAGATGAATATAGACCATCATATCATTTAACTCCTGACTTCGGTTGGTGTAACGATCCTCATGGAATCATTTTCTTTAATGGTCAATATCATATTTTCTTCCAATATAATCCGTATGACACAAAAGCAGAGAATATCTTCTGGGGACATGTTACAAGTGATGATTTAATTCATTTTTCAAACACAACTTGTGCCTTGGCTCCTGATATGCCATATGATAATTCAGGATGCTTTTCTGGTTCTTCGATTTTAATTGATGATACTTTATATTTAGTCTATACCGGCTTTTCTATACACGATGATGGAAAATATTATCAGACAATCAACGTCGCATATAGTAAAGATGGCCATCGTTTTTTAAAGTATAAAAACAATCCAATCATTGATACTTGTGATATTCCTTATTTTGGATCAATTTATGACTTTAGAGATCCATGTATTTTCAAACGTAACAATAAATTCTATATCATCATTGGAAATAAATCCAAAGATGAAAAAGAAGCAATGCTATTGCTTTATGAAGGTGATGATATATTCAATTTTCATTTCCTTAAGATATTAGTTTCATCTTCAAAGTTTGGAACGATGTTTGAATGTCCTAATCTTGTCTCTTTTCCAGAACATGACTATATCATCATGTCACCTCAGAATGTCAAAGAAAGAAACGGAGACTTTGCAAATATATTTTCTTGTGTTTATTTTAAATTAAAAGGTGATTTCAATCACGATGAGCAAACTCTAGATGAAATTACAGAAATCGACCATGGACTTGAGTATTATGCACCTACTGTCTACGACAAAGAAAAAATACTTGTCAATTGGTTTCAAATGTGGGGAAGAAGATATTATTTAAATGAAACGCACAATGATTTCATCAATTCATTTTCTTTGTTTAAAAGAATCGGTGAAAGAAACGGAAAACTATATTTCAAGCCGCTCACTTTAGACAAATTTATGACTGATAAAAATGAAGAAACATTCATTCTAAATGGAAAAACAGATGCATATAATTTCTCACATTATGTAATCAAATTCAAGAAAGAAGAAAACCTATTATTCACTTTTATCTTTTTTAACTCAGAAGAAGACTTTGTTACTTTTTCTATTGATTGCAAAAGTAACACCTATACCTTAGATAGAAGTAATGCTATGATTAATTTAGGTGGTGATGAAAAAGGCACTCCAAAAAATGGGATTAGATATTTAAAGAAAAATATGCCTGCTGAATTTAAATTTGACATTTACATTGATAATGCAAATATCGAAATTTATTTTGATAACTATGAAGAAAGTTTTTCATTTCTCCATTTTTCAAAGGAGAACAAGCTGATTATGGAAAGCAATGAATCAGTACAAGTCAATATGATAAAAGAAAACATTGAGGTGAAATAAAATGATATTAGTAATCGGTGAAATATTGATGGATATGATTGGAAGTGAGAATTCCGATTCTTTACAGGTTCAAGGGAAATTAGGAGGGGCACCCCTGAATGTAGCAAGTGATTTAGCTGATTTAGATATCAATACTATGTTCTATGGTGTTATCGGTAAAGACATTATCGGTCAGTTTTTAAAAACACAGCTTAAAAATAGAAAGTCAAATTTTTCCATCCTATTGAATGAGAAAGAAGATAAGCAGACAACAATTGCATTCTTCTTGAAAGATAAAAATAAATTTCAGTTCCTAAGAAAAAATAGTGCTGATTATGATTTTGATAAAGAATCACTTCTTTCACTTCCATATCAAAAGGCAAAGATAATTCATTTTGGATCACTTTTTCTATCAGATAAAAAAGCAAGAGAAACTATCTTTGATAGCATCAAAGAATATAAGAAAAACAATACATTGATATCTTTTGATGTCAATTATAGGTCTGATATTTTCAAAGATACAGATGATGTCATTTCTTATTACGAAAAGATGATTTCATATTCAGATATCATTAAATTAACCAAAGACGAATTAAGATTATTGACTAATATAGATGATATGAATGAAGCATTGAAGACATTCAAAGATAATAAAATAATCTTAATTACAGATGGAGAAAATGGTTCATACTGTTTTCTACATGGTAAGCTTTATTATAAAGAAAGTGAAAAAGTGATTGCAGTTGATACAATTGGATGTGGTGATTCTTTTATGGCTGGATGTTTATCTTATATTTATAATCATTCACTTATGAGCGAAAATGATGTACTAAATATGTTAACACTCGGTAATGAATGTGGAAAAAGAACTTGTCTTGTTAGCGGTGCATTACACGGATATCAAAGTCTTAAAGATTTTTAATAAATCAACTTCAAATCTTTTAAATCACATAAAAAACTGCTAATGTTCAAAATCAAAAATGAAGCATTAGCAGTGAATTTTTAACAACCAGTTTTATCGTTTAAACTACATGTCTTTTTCTCAGTTTGTTCGATTCCAAGTTCTTTAACATCAAAAGATATTTTTCCGTTAGGATAGAGAATACAGGGAATTCCAATCGCATTGAATTTCTTGATTTCATCAAATGCTTTGTCATTATCACGAAGAGATAAAAATTCTTTTAAATCTCTTACATCTTTTCCGATATCGATAATTTGATATCTTTCATCATTCCCGACTTTGCTTTTGACTAACTTACAATCTGGACAACTTTCCATCACATAAATTTTAATTTTATTCATTATGGACGCAATCCCATTCCACCTTCTAAGGTGATAGTTTCTCCAGTCATATATTTGAAATCTGGAGATGAGATTTGAACACACACTCTTCCGATTTCAGTTTCTGCATCACCAAAATGGCCGCATGGAGGAACATGAACATTTGCTTTGAATGCTTCTGGATATTGCTGTTGAAATTTTTCAAGTTGAGCTGTCCAAGCAAGTGGACAGATAACATTGACATTAATACCATCTTTTGCCCATTCATTAGCTGCGACTCTTGAAAGGCCACGAATTCCTTCTTTAGCAGCAGCATAAGAACATTGACCATAGTTACCAAATAATCCAGCACCTGATGCAAAATTAATAACACTACCTTTAGTTTCTTTCAATAATGGATATGCATACTTCATATAATAGAAAGCAGCATATAAACCAGAATACATAGCTAAATTGAATTGTTCAGTAGTGTGATCTTTTAATTCAACACCACTTGCAGAAGCTTGGGCGTTATTGATGAGAACATCAAGTCTTCCAAAAGCTTTTTGAATTTCTTCAATGACACTTTTAACTAAATAATCATTATCATTCTTCTCACTGACATCGGCAGGAATTGCTAAGACTTTAATTCCATATTTTTCTTGTAAGTCTTTCATCGCACCTTCAAGCTTTTCAACATTTCTACCAGTGATGACTAAATTAGCACCTTCTTTAGCAAAAGCAGTAGCGATACCATAACCGATAGAACCACATCTACCATCACTCAATACTGATTTTCCAGCACCGGTGATCAAGACGACTTTACCCTTAAATAAATCCATTTAAGATACCCCCTTTTAATTAGTTTATACTATTTTAAAATTTGATGTAAAGGGTTTCTTTTATAAGAAAGAAAACAATATTAAAAATAAGAATTTTCTTTATAATTATTATTCTAAAATCTTTATTCTATAGAATAAAAATATTGAAATATATGTATGAATAATTTTAAGATAAAATTAGTTGATAAAATCATTGAAATAACTTGTCTTGAAGATTATACAAAAGAATATTGTAAAGATTTTATCGTCGATAATTCTCATCATTCTAATTATATATCCTAAACTTATAGCTTTAAAACCATTCTATTCCAAAATTAAAATCTAATAAGAATTTTAAGA
>CAVEQA010000055.1:0-11029 GCA_963617725.1 Paludibacteraceae bacterium | reverse complement strand
GGAAAACTATTAGAAATGATTTAGAAGTGTTAGGAAAAAGAAATTTAGTTCAAAGTAGTGGAACTACAAGTAATAAAATTTGGAAAATTAATGGTGATAATTAAGAAATCATCGCTATTAATTTCCTAATGATGCAAAGCATTGCACAATACTAAAAGGTTCACCTTAAAACAATAACATGCCCATCAAACAAAAATAAGATGTCCTCTTTGAAAGGACATCTTATATAATCTAATTTTATATCTAATGTTTTGACCAGAAATATCCGAATAAGTATAAGAAATTAGGAACACCTAATGAGAAAATACTTACTAATAAATCTTGTAAGGATATTTGTTTTTCAGAGTAAGCGATGGAACTAACAATGATAATGAAAATCCACAAGATGAGAAGTATGAATGCGAATGGTTTAACAATCCCTCTGAATGGTCCAGCACCTAAAGCAAAACAAATACCACCAATACCTGCAATCACTGCAAGCAATCCACTTGCTAAACTGACACCAAAATTAACCCATAAAGTTGTCGTATTTGGCATTTCTTTAATAATGCCGCTGATACAATCATAACAATTGTAAACACCACTGATCAAAAACAAGACACTTCCGATGATAAGAAATATTTTTCCAATTAATTTCATAGAAACCTCCAATGGATTTAATTATACTCCTATTCTTAATAATATTAATTAATTTTTAAATCATTGCTTCAATCTATTTGAAATAAATCGAAAATTTATTTATTCTATATATCATAATAATTATTATAGGCGGTATTGATATGGACGAGAAAAAGACATCTTCAAAATTAAATGAAATCAATTGGTTTCCAGGCCATATGGCTAAAGCAAGGAACAAAATTGAAGAAAAGATAAAACAATGTGATGGAGTGATGGAAATCGGTGATGCAAGAGCACCATTTTCATCCTTTCCTGATTACTTAGATAAAATAACTCAAGATAAAGCTAAAGTTTATATCTTTTCAAAATCGGATTTAGCAGACCCTATCGCTTTTAAAAAATCACAGGAAGACTTACAAAAGAAAGGAATCCATCCTTTTGTCTTTGATTTAAGAGATAAAAATGCAGCAAAACCACTTTTGAAGTATCTCTCTTCTATCAGAACTAAAAAAGATGAGAAATTCTTAAAACTGAACTTTCCACTTCCAGCAAAGAGATTTATTGTTCTTGGTATTCCTAATGTAGGAAAATCAACATTTATCAATTGTTTAGCTGGAAAGAAAAAAGCAGCAGTTGAAAATAGACCAGGAAAAACAAGAGATGAACCGATGATTAAGATTTCTGATAAAGTATTTATCTTTGATACTCCAGGAATTCTTGAACCTAACTATGAAAATAAAGAAGTCAGTGCAAAGCTTGCACTTTTAGGATCTATAAGAATTGATATTCTTCCAATCATTCCTTTAACTGATTATTTATTAGAAGAGATTCAAACATATTATCCTGATTTATTATTAAATCGTTATCCAACTTGTAAAGATTTATCAGAAGAAGAATTCTTTATAGAATTAGCTAAATCAAGAGGCATGTATTTAGTGAAAGGACAATATGATACTCAAAGAGCAAGAATGACTTTCTTAAAGGAATTCCGTGATGGAAGTATCGGAAAGATAAGTCTTGATCATTGATAGAAAGGTTAAATAGATGAAAGAAACAAATTCACTATATCTATTTGATAGAAAAATAGAAAAAGATAATGCAGTAAAATGTATCGCAGGTTTTGATGAAGCAGGACGTGGTCCTTTAGCAGGTCCAGTTTCCACTTGTGGAGTCGTTCTACCATCAGATTATGAAAACGATAAAATCAATGATTCAAAAAAACTTACCGATAAAGAACGAAGAGAATTAGCATTAGAAATCAAAGAACACGCTATCTGCTATCATATCGAATTAGTTGATGTTGAAACAATCGATTCTATTAACATCCTAGAAGCCGATAGAAAAGGCATGCAGATATGTCTTAATGAATTGCAAAAAGAAACTGATATCGATTATATAATAACTGATTATATGAAATTAAAAACTGATATTCCGCTTCTTTCAATTGCTAAAGGTGATGCTACAAGCCAAGCAGTTGCTGCAGCAAGCATCCTCGCTAAAGTTACAAGAGATGATTATATGTTAGAGCTCGATAAAAAATATCCGGTCTACGATTTCAAACACAATAAAGGTTATGGAACAAAGAAGCATATCGAAGCAATTAAAACTCATGGTTTTATCAAAGGAGTTCATAGACTTACATTCGATCCTATTCGTTCAATGATAGAAGAACAATTGACACTATTTTAAATCTAACTAATCTATTCAGCTTTTATGAATAGATTTTTTTAGTTGCCAAAGTAAAAGTTAGAAGTCCATTCATAATAGGAGGTAACTTTTATGAGTTGTAATATCAGTGCAAGAGAGGTCTTGCTGACACTATCTTATTCGAAAAAAGGGGATTGGGATAAAATATATTCTCACATCAAAGATAAAATCCCGTTAGATGAAAATTTAAAGAATGAGGCCTTTAAAAACACTCATTCTAATTATGTGACTATCGTTGATGAAGATTATCCAAAGGCATTAAAACAAATTCATAAACCACCATTTGTTTTATATTATTACGGAAATTTAGCATTGTTAAAATCCAGTTGCAGATTGACGGCCATTGGTTCAAGAAATCCAAATCTATATCAAACCGATGCTTGCTATAAATTGATATCAGAAGTTGAAGAAGTGATGGATTCTAATGTTGTAATCATCTCTGGAATGGCAAAAGGATTAGATTCCTTGATGATGAAAGCAGCCATTGATAAAAATGGACCTGTAGTTTCAATTTTAGGATCAGGTATTGATAATCCATATCCAAAAGCTAATAAATTCATCTATGATTATTGCAAAGATAAAAATGGATTAGTTCTCAGCGAATATCCAGGTAGTCTACCCGCAAAACCAGATAATTTTTTATTTAGAAATAGACTTCTTGCTGCTTTAGCACCATCTATTTTTGTTGGTGGTGGAAAGCAAAAAAGCGGAACAAATAATTTGGTCTATTGGGCAACTACCTTCAATAAAAATATTCTAGCATTACCTTGTAATCAAGATTTTATTTATCCTGAATTGACTAACGAACTCATCAAACAAGGTGCTACTCCAATCCTCTCAACCTTTGACTTAAAAGAAGAAATCGTCCATACGATGAGATTTGAAAATTGATTCTTGCCTTCTAGATATTTAAATTAAAACTTGACAAATCGCTCATATCCCTTAATAATTAAATACGCTAATTTCCACCCTATATATAAGGATAGGAGGTAACTTATGAAACTTGTCATTGTGGAATCTCCACACAAAAGCCAAACAATCGGCAAATTTTTAGGAGCAGACTATAAAGTTTTAGCATCCAAAGGTCATATCAGAGACTTAGCTAGCACTGGTAAGATGGGTTTAGGTGTTGACATCGAAAATGATTTCAAACCAAAATATGTCATTTCTAAAGACAAAGAAGCCATCGTAAAGGAGCTTAAGAGCGCAGTTAAGAAAGCTGATGAAGTATATCTTGCAACCGACCCTGATCGCGAAGGAGAAGCTATTTCTTGGCACTTAGCTCAAGTATTAGACTTAGATGTCAATACAACAAAGAGATTAGAGTTCCATGAAATCACAAAACCAGCAATCTTAAAAGCCATTAACAATCCTCGAACAATCGATTTAAAACTTGTTGAATCACAAGAAACAAGACGTATCATCGATAGACTTATGGGGTTCCGTCTTTCTAATTTACTTCAAAGTAAAATCAAATCAAGAAGTGCGGGAAGAGTTCAATCAGTTGTCTTGCGTTATATCGTCGACAGAGAAGCTGAAATCAAAGCCTTTGTTCCAGAAGAATATTGGACAGTAAGTGCTGATTTTATAAGTGAAAACAACACATCAGTTCATGCTGAATTGAATGCTTATAAAGAAAAGCCAATCAAAATTCATACTAAAGATGAAGCTGATAAAGTATTATCTGAACTCCCAAGTGATTTCGTCATCAAATCAGTAAAGAGTGAAGTAAAATCAAAAAGTCCAAATCCACCATTCACCACTGCAACATTACAGCAAGCGGCATTTGCACAGTACCATTTCTCAACTAAAAAGACTGCTACAATCGCCCAAAGATTATACGAAGGTAAAGAACTCGGTGGAACAACAACCGGTCTTATAACCTATATGAGAACCGATTCTATTCGTTTGTCAGATGAGTTTGTTCAAGAAGCTGATAAATACATTGAAAACACTTATGGAAAAGAATATTTAGGATCTGCTAAAAGACAAAAAGCTGATAAAAATGTTCAAGATGCTCACGAAGCTATCCGTCCAACTAGCATCGAATTGACTCCATCTAGCATCAAAGAATATTTGACACAAGATGAATACAATCTTTATGTCATGATATATGACCGCGCTTTAGCAAGTTTGATGGCCAATAGAAAAGATTCTATTTCAACAGTAATCTTCTCAGGAAATGAATATGATTTCCAAGCCTCAAGCACAAAGACACTCTTTGAAGGTTATCATAAAATCTATGGTAAGTACGAAGAAAAGCAAGACGAGGTCAAACTTCCAAATTTAGAAGATGGCAAAATGGTGAAGATGGAAAATCCAAGTTCAACTCAACATTTCACCAAAGCTCCCGGAAGATATAATGAAGGTTCAATCGTCAAACAAATGCAAAAAGATGGTATTGGAAGACCATCTACATATCAAACAACTATTTCTACATTAGAAATCGAATATGTCGAAGTTAAAAATCGTACATTATTCCCGACTGAACAAGGTATCTTAACCAGCAATCAATTAGTTGAATATTTCCCAAAATATATGGATGTTGGCTACACAGCCAATATGGAAAACAATCTTGATTTGATAGCTGAAGGAAAAGTAGATAAAAACGAACTCTTATCAAATTTCTGGGAAGAATTCGTCAAATACTTTGATGCCGCTAAAACCAATATGGAAAAAATCAAACCAGTTGAAGTCGGTAGAAATTGTCCTGAATGTGGTGCTCCACTTGTCATCAGAAAAGGAAAATACGGAAACTTTATCGGATGTAGTAATTATCCAACTTGCTCATATATCGAAAAACCAGAAGTTGAATATATCGAAGGAAGAGTTTGCCCAAAATGTGGTGGCAAACTTATAAAGCGCCATTCCAAAAAAGGTGAATTTGTCGGATGCAGCAATTATCCAAAATGTCACTATATGGAAGATATGAATGGTAAATCCTTAGAAAAAGAGAAGACTGAAACTGTAATTCCAGAAGATGCACCTCTTTGTCCAAAATGCCATACCGGTCACCTCATCGAAAAAACAAGTCGTTGGGGAAAGAAATTCATCGGATGTAGCAACTATCCAAAATGTCACTACATTCAAAAAGATTCAGATAAAGAAGAATAAAAACTAGATCAATCATTGAATAAGTTTATATGTTTGATTAAAATAAATTTGCAAGAAAGCCGTTTTAGGGATTTAAACCCCTAACTAGTTATTTGCCGTAACTAGAATTCGGATTGCTTATCGTGATTTGGGGGCCGCCTATTGGCGGCTATTTTTTTCTTCTTTTTTAATTAATAACCAAACCACAAGAAGGATAATTAAAAGTTGTAAAATTTCTTTTAAACTTTCCATATTATCACCTCCTCTCTCAAACTCTTATAATCACGATAAGAATCCAAGAAGAGGTAATCCTTAAAACGACTTCTGCATCTTTTTATATATGATGCACATTTATTTTAACATATAAACATAAAATTTTATGTAATTATTACATATTTAAAGATAATGATTATTTTTAAAAATATGTATACCTATCTAAAATAAATTTTTAAATTAGCTAAAGTCCTAAAATTAAGTTATACTAAAACGAGTTTTTTAAGGAGACAACAATAATGTCAATACAAGTAGAACCATATTTACCAGATGAAGAATATGATAACCCAGCGATGGTTACCGATTTTTATGAATTCACAATGGCTAATTGCTTATTTTTACACGGATATAAAGATACTGTTATGGTCTTTGATATGTTTTATCGTGAGAATCCAGATAAGTTAGGTTATGCAATTGCTGCAGGTCAGGATAAACTCACAAAATTCCTTTTGAAT
Organism: Paludibacteraceae bacterium; assembly: GCA_963617725.1. GTDB lineage: Bacteria > Bacillota_I > Bacilli_A > RFN20 > CAG-288 > Enterosoma. The sequence continues at coordinate 4,883 of CAVEQA010000055.1, read as the reverse complement.
TATCATTTCAATGAAAGAGACTTAATCTATTTAAAAACAAAAGGTATGAGTGAAGAATTCTTAGATTATTTGAGAACATATCGTTGGAAAGGAACAATGTATGCTTTAAAAGAAGGTACCGTTTGTTATCCACAAATTCCACTTGTCAGAATTGAATGTGATATGGTCGGTGCTATCTTGATTGAAACATATCTTCTTCAAACAATGAATTTTCATTCTTTAATCACAACAAAAGCTACTAGAATAACAGGTCTTGCAACTCATACACCACGAAATGTTATGGAGTTTGGTACAAGACGTGCTCAAGGAGAAAGCGCCGGTAATGATGGCGCTTATGCTGCTATTTTAGGTGGTTGTATTGGCACCGCTAATTGCTTAGCAGAAATGAAATTTGGAAGTGAAGTAAAAGCAGTTGGAACAATTGCTCATTCATTTGTAGAATTCTTTCCAAATGAACTTGAAGCTTTTAAAGCTTACGCAGAGACATATCCAAATAATGTTTCATTATTATTAGATACTTACAATGTCTTTGAATCCGGTCTTCCTAATTTGATAAAAATTGATGATGAACTCATCAAATTATATCCAAATGATCCAAACAAAAGAGTAAAAGCTGCAAGAGTCGATTCTGGTGATTTAGCAAGAACATATAAACGACTTAGAAAAGCACTAGATAAAGCAGGTAAGAGCTATATCAAATTAGTAGCTTCAAATTCCTTAGATGAAAAGAAAATCATAAATATGGAAGTATATGAAGATGCTCATTATGACTCTTATGGAGTAGGAGAAAAACTCATCACTTCAGCAACTGATCCTGTCTTTGGCGGTGTTTATAAATTAGTTGCAGTCAAAGAAAAAGATGGAACATATTCTCCAAAGATGAAATGCTCTGATTCATCAATCAAAGCTATCATCCCAGGAAAATTGATGGTATATCGCGTCTTTGATGAAGAAGGAAAAGGTCAATGTGATATCATCGCAATGGATGATGAAATCGTTGAAGAAGGCAAAGAAATAGTCGTTTATAATTTCGATCCAGAAGATTTTAAACGCAAACGAATTTTAAAACCATTGAAGATAGAAAAATTACTCATTCCTTTCATCGTTGATGGAAAATTGGTTTGTAAATTACCAACGATAAAAGAGAAAAAAGAATATATCAAAGATCAGCTAGAACACAAAGTCTGGGAATCTGAATTGAGACCTGAATTACCGCATCAACACTACATCGATTTAACCGAAAAAGTATACAAAGTGAGAGAGGATTTATATTCAACTCTTCACGGAGGTAAGATTTGATGGAAGAAGTCTTGCTATTCGGTGGTGCTTTTAATCCCGTCAGTAAAGCACATTTACAAGCATCATATTTAGCAATGAACTCTCTTGGAATGAAACACGTCATCTTTATGCCTAGCAAGTCAAAATACATTTTAGAAAACGAAAAGAAAAATTTTTCTTTTTCTGGAGAAGATAGACTTACTATGTTAAAAAAATTAAAAGAGAAAAATGAATGGATGATAGTCTCTGATTACGAACTTAAAAGCAATGAACAACCACGTACATATTTCACTTTGAAATATCTATTGCAAAAAGGATATAAAGCAAAGCTTCTCTTCGGATCTGATTGGTTATTAAACCTCAAAACAAAATGGAAATATGTAGATGAAATCGGTGAAGAATTTTCTTTTGTGGTGATGAGAAGAAACGGAGATGACTTAGATGAAATATTCGATTCGGATCCTTATTTAAAAGAGAGAAAAAAATATTTCACATTTATCGAAAGTGATGATGAACTACAAAATATTTCTTCAAGTTCTATTAGAGAATTGCTTAAAAATAACAAATTAGAAGAAGCAAAGAAATATTTACCTGATGTAATTTATGAATATCTATCAAAGGAGAAATTGAATTATGGAGAACACATGGATTAAAGCGACTGTTGTCTCGCCAGAATTAAAAGTCGGAAATGTTAATTTCAATAAAGACAAAATCATTGAATCAATTCACAACTTAAACGATTCTTCAATCATTGTTTTCCCTGAGCTTTCACTAACTGGATACACCTGTCAAGATTTATTCTTCCAAGACACCATTCTCTCTTCAGTTTTAAACGCAATTGTTGAAATCAAAAATGCAACTCTCGGTTTAAAAAACACCATTGTCATCGGCACTCCTTTGTCTTTTAAAAATAAGCTCTATAACTGCGCTATTTATATATCTGATGGAAAAATATTAGGTATAGTTCCAAAGATATTCATCCCTAATTATGGTGAATTTTATGAAGCAAGATGGTTTGCAAGTGGTAGAAATATCATCGACGAATTCTTTGAAATCGATGGTGAGAGAATCCCTTTTAGCATCAATCTATTATTTGAAGATAAGAAATCTAAATGCATTTTAGGTACTGAAATTTGTGAAGATTTATGGGTTAGCAATAGACCATCTATCAACCAAACTCTAAATGGTGCAAATATCATTTGCAATCTTTCAGCCAGTGATGAAACTATCGGAAAACAGTCCTATAGAAGAACTCTTGTCAAGCAAGTTTCAGCTGAAGAATATTGTCTTTATCTCTATTCTTCCAGTGGAAAAGAAGAAAGTTCAACTGATTTAGTCTTTTCAGGACATCAAATAATCGCATATAACGGAACCATCATAAAAGAAAATATATATCTAGATAATACTAGATATACTAGCGCTTTGATTGATATGTCAAAATGTCATTATGATAGAATTCATCAATCAACATATGAAAATGATTCGGATAAAATATATCATTTCATACCATGTAATATTTCCAATTACACTCATAAAAATGAAATTAAAGTTGAAGAATTAGTCTCCGCTTTAAGAAAAGAAAATCTTCCAATCGAACAAAATCCTTTCGTTCCTAAAAATGATGCTCAAAGAAAACAACATTGCGAAGAAATATTAAAAATTCAAACAATGGGCCTTGTTACAAGACTAAAGAATACTGGTATCAGAAACTGTATCATCGGTGTTTCTGGTGGTTTAGATTCGACTCTTGCTTTAATTGTTTTATATGAAGCCAAAAAGATATTAAATGATATCAATATTTATGGATATACTCTTCCTAATAAAGGGAACACAAGCAGTTTAACATATACTAATTCTCTTGCACTTATGGAAGCTTTAGATATAAAGTCAAATACTATCGCTATAGAAGAAGGTGTAAATCTACATTTAAAACAGATTGGACATCCTTTAAATTATGAAGGAAATGGTGATGTCACCTATGAGAATGCTCAAGCGAGAATGAGAACATATTTGCTGATGGATTTAGCAAATTATAAAAACGGAATTGTCATCGGAACAGGAGATTTGAGTGAATTAGCTCTAGGATGGTGCACATATAATGGAGACCATATGTCTATGTATGGAGTCAATTGTTCTGTACCTAAAACTCTTGTCAAATATATTGTCACCAATTATGCAGATACAATTGCATCACCTGAATTAGCAAAGATCTTGCATTCAATTGTAGATACTCCTATTTCACCAGAACTAACTCCAAATAAAGATGGAAAAATCGCTCAAAAAACAGAAGATAGTATTGGTAAATATGATTTGAATGATTTCTTCTTATATTATTTTTTGAGATATGGAATGAATCCTGGACAAATACTCACTTACGCATCCCTTGCTTATCCGAATTTAAGCAAAGAATTTTTAAAAGAAAATTTAAAAAGATTCTACAATCGTTTTTATCATCAACAATTTAAACGCAGCTGTTTACCAGATGGTCCAAAAGTAGGAAGCGTAACTCTTTCTCCCCGCGGTGATTTTAGAATGTCAAGCGATGTCGATGTATCATCAGTATTAGAGATGTTAGAAAAAGAATAAAAAATGATCAATGAAGAAAAGAAGATAATAAATAAAATAGATGCCATCAATGATCCTGATTTGAACGACTTCTTGATTTATTTGACATCGGTCATCAAATACAGTAAAAAAACAGCTAAAAGTTACGGACAAGATATCGCTGATTTTTTACTCTTTTTAAAAATGTCAAATGTCAAAAAAGAAGATGTAAAAAAAGAAACAATCTCAGAATATAGACTCGAACAAACTATCAGAGGACTTCAAGCAAATAGCATCAAAAGATCTCTCTCTGCTTTAAAGCATTTCTATCTATACCTTCATCAGCACAAAGGGGTTGAAAACAATCCTTTTGAAATAGTGACTTCTCCTAAAAAAGAAAAGAAGTTACCATCATTTTTAAGTGAAAAAGAAATCATCGAATTTTTAAATAGCAACAAAGAAAGAACTGATGATTTGCATTTCCGTGATCAAGCAATTCTTGAACTAATGTATGCTAGTGGTCTAAGATGTCAAGAGACAATCGATTTAAAAATCAATGATATCAACTTTGATGAAAGAACCATTAGAATTAAGGGTAAAGGCGAAAAAGAAAGAATTGTACCTTTCTCTACCTATGCAAAAGATGCTATTGACGAATATTTAAAAAAATCTCGTATTTATTTATTAAAAGATAAAAAAGATGAAGGATATTTATTTCTAAATAGTAGAGGTGATAAATTGAGTGAAAGAGGTTTAGAAAAAATAGTAGATAACTGCGCTAAAAAAGCTGGATTCACTCTTAAAGTTCACCCACATATGTTGCGCCATACTTTTGCAACAGAACTTCTAAATAACGGATGTGATTTAAGAACTATTCAAGAATTTTTAGGACATTCTAGCATTCAAACAACCAGTATTTATACTCATGTCTCTTACCAAGATTTAAAAAAGACATATGATGAATGTTTTTCTAAAAATAATATCTCTATCGATATTGACGAATTGAAAAAGAAAAAAGAATAATACAATCAAATTTTCAAGGTAAAATTATTTTATCTAAA
>CAVEQA010000054.1:8825-11043 GCA_963617725.1 Paludibacteraceae bacterium | reverse complement strand
AAATTATATCTTGCAAATTTATTAAAGTTGTTATCTTGAAATATTTCAAAATAATGATTAAAATATGTTTATCTATCAAAAAAGAAAGGAAAATTGATATGAGAAATAAAACCATTGTTGCTTTCATTTATGATTTTGATCACACTTTAAGCACTACTGATATGCAAAACTATTCTTTTATTCCTTCTTTAAATATCGAAACAAAAGAGTTTTGGACAGGTGCTAATAAATTGACAAAAAAAGAACATATGGACCCTCTCCTTGCTTATATGTACCTTATGATTGAAGAGAGTAAAAAAAGAAATTTGCCAATAAATAGAAACGCTTTTGTTAATTTAGGAAAAGACATTCAGTTTTTTCCTGGTGTTGAAGAGTGGTTTAAAAGAATAAATGATTATGGTAAAAGCAAAGATGTTGAAGTTCAACATTATGTAATATCTTCAGGTAATAAAGAAATTATCGAAGGTTCATCTATTTATAAATTTTTCAAAAAAGTTTTTGCTTGCGAATATTTATATAATGATAATGACGAAGCTATTTGGCCAAAATCAGTCATCAACTATACCACAAAAACTCAATTTATTTATCGTATTAATAAAGGCGTTTTAGATTTATCAGAGAACGATAAAGTCAACGCTTCTATGGCTGATGAAGATAAACCAATACCATTCCAAAATATGATTTATATCGCTGATGGATTGACTGATGTACCTTGTATGAAACTTGTCTCGGGAAATGGTGGAACTGCCATTGCAGTTTATGGAAAGAACAAAAAACCTGCCCAAAAATTATTTGATGATAAAAGAGTCAATTTTATGTGTGAGGCAGATTATTCAGAAAATTCTAGCATCGATAAAATTGCTAAACTATTAATTGATAAAATTGCACCTCTTGATAAGCTTTATCAATTACATTATTCACAAGTTAACAAGGAATAATTTCCACTCTTTATTTAGTCTTTTGTATAAAATTTAAATTTATTTAAACTTTTTTTCTTATTTCTCTTGAATTATTTTTGCCTATGAGTAAAATTTATAAGATTTAACTAATCAATTCGACGATTTCGTTTCATCTATGTAGGTCTAAACTAATTAAAGGAGAAAATCATTATGACAGGTTTATTTAATTTAAGAAGATTAGAAACTGAAGAAATCGTTGATATTCTCAATTTATCGGAACAATTAAAGAACGGGTTGCAACTTTCTTATTCAAATAAGAAATTCGCAACCCTTTTTTTTGAGAATTCAACGAGAACTCAAAATTCATTTGTGATGGCAATGTTAAAGCTTGGTATCCAAGTTGACCAAGTCAACGTTTCAACAAGCTCTGTCAATAAAGGCGAATCTTTATATGACACAGTTAAAACTCTTGAAGCCATCGGATTTGATGGAGTTGTCATCCGTCATAAAGACAATGAATACTACAATCAGTTAGAAAATATTAAAATGCCTATTTTTAATGCTGGAGATGGCTCTGGTTCTCATCCAACTCAATCTCTTTTAGATTTGATGACAATCAAAGAAGAATTCAAATCCTTTAAAGGTTTAAAATGTTGTATAATCGGAGATATTTCTCATTCAAGAGTCGCTCATACTGATGTTGAGATTATGAATCGTTTAGGTATGGAGACCTACATTTGTGGTCCAAAAGAATTCTTAGATGATACTGCCAAAGTAATCTCTATTGATGAAGCTATCAAAACTTGTGACATCATAATGCTTTTGAGAGTTCAATTCGAAAGAGATGCTACCTTGAGTATGACTAAAGAAGAATATTTCAACCAATATGGTTTGAATATGGATAGAGTTAACAAGATGAAAGAACATGCTATTATTATGCATCCAGCTCCTGTCAATCGTGGACTTGAAATTGCTGATGATGTCGTTGAATGTCCAAAATCAAGAATTTTCACTCAAATGACTAATGGTGTCTTTGTTAGAATGGCTGTCATCTCAATGGTTTTAGATGGTAAATTGAAATGATTTTAAAAAATGTACTTATCAGAGATGGTATCTCATTAATAAAAAAAGATGTCGAAATAAAAGATGGGATTTTCACTCGCATCGAAGATTCTATTCTAGAAGATGGAATCGATATGGAAAACGCCTATTTAATCCCTGGTTTATGTGATATTCACGTTCATTTTAGAGAACCAGGACAAATAGAAAAAGAAACTGTCAAAACTGGAAATCTTGCTGCTGTTAAAGGTGGATATACG
>CAVEQA010000054.1:0-8815 GCA_963617725.1 Paludibacteraceae bacterium | reverse complement strand
ATATACAACTGTATTCTTAATGCCTAATTTAAATCCTGTTCCCGATAATTTAGAACATTTAAAAATAGAAGAAGATATCATCAAAAAAGATGCTCTAATCGAATGTATTCCTTATGGAAGTGTTACAATTGGTGAAAAAGGTGATGAAGTATCTGATATTGAAAATTTAAAAACTCACACTCGTTGTTTTTCCGATGATGGTGTTGGATTCCACGATTATGACGTCTTAGAAAAAGCATTAAATCTCATCAAAAAATACGATTTGTTCATCGCTTCTCACGCTGAAGATAAGACATTTAAAACTGACCCAAAGGGTGAGTATTTAGCTGTTGAAAGAGAAATTGAATTAGCAAAGAAATTGAATTGCAAATATCATTTTTGTCATATGTCGACAAAAGAAAGTTTTGCACTCATCAAAAAAACTCAAGACGAAGGATATAAAATCACTTGCGAAGTAACTCCTCATCATCTCTTCTTGAACGAAACTGATATCAAAAATCCAAATTTCAAAATGAATCCACCACTCAGAAGTAAAGAGGATCAAAAAGCAACATTGAACGCTTTATTAACAGGTGTTAGCACTGTTATTGCAACTGATCACGCACCTCATACCGAAGAAGAAAAAAATAAAGAATATTCAAAAGCTCCAAATGGAATAATTGGACTTGAAACAGCTTTGATGCTTGTTTATACAAATCTTGTAAAAACTGGAATTGCTAATTATAAGCAATTAGAAGATTGGATGAGCAACAATCCAAGAATATTGACAGGATTAAAACCGCTTGAAATCAAAGTCGGACATGAAGCAAGTTGTGCTTTAATTGACATTGATCATCCACATACATACACAAAAGAAGAAATCCTTTCTAAAGGAAAAAATTCACCATTTATCAATCAAACGCTATATGGCTATAATAAAATGACAATATATAAAGGTAAGATAGTCTATTCCACAAAGGGGGATAAACAATGAAAAGAAAATTAGTATTAGAAAACGGAAAAATATTTCACGGTGAAGGATTTGGTAGTCCTGATAAAAGAATAGCTGAAATTGTCTTCAACACATCGATGGTTGGTTATCAAGAGATTCTCTCTGATCCTTCATACTGCGACCAAATCGTTGTTATGACCTATCCTTTAATTGGAAACTATGGTTTAACCGATGAAGATTATGAAAGCAAATCTGTTTTTATGTCAGGATTTGTTGTTAGAGAATATAACGATATTCCTTCAAATTTCCGTTACACAAAAACTTTAAGTGATGTCATGGAAGAACACCATGCTGCAGGTATTAGCAACATTGATACAAGAGAATTGGTAAGAATCATCAGAGATTATGGTTCAATGAAAGCTATGATTGTTGATGAAGATTATAGCGATGAAGAATGTTTTAAAGAATTAAAAGAATATTCTTATCCACACGATCAAGTTTCAAAAGTCTCTTCTAAAAAAGTTTGGTATTCTCGTACTCCAGATCCAAAATTCAATGTAGTTGCAATCGACTGTGGATGCAAATTGAATATCATTAGAAAATTAAATCAAAATAAATGCAATGTCGTAGTTGTACCTTATAACACTCCTTCTAGTGAAATTTTAAAATACAAACCAGATGGATTATTTTTATCAAATGGTCCTGGCGATCCATTTGATTGTAAAGAAGTCATTCAAACAATCCAAGATTTAAAGGGTAAACTTCCGATTCTTGGAATTTGTTTAGGACATCAAATGATAGCTTTAGCTTATGGGGCTAAAACTTATAAGATGAAATTCGGTCATCGTGGTGCTAATCATCCTGTCAAAGATTTGACCACTAACAAGATTGAAATCACCAGCCAAAATCACTCCTTTGCTGTTGATAAATCAAGCCTAGAAGGCACTGGATTAACCCTCACTCACATCAATATCCTCGATAATGAAGCCGAAGGCATTCAAGATAAAGAAAATTATGTCATCGGTGTTCAATATCATCCAGAATCTGCAGCTGGACCTGAAGACTCCTCTTACATTTTCAATAGATTTATAGATAATATGAAAAAATTTAAGGAGAAGAAATAATGCCAAAACGTACTGATTTAAAAAGAATAATGATCATCGGTTCTGGCCCGATTGTCATCGGACAAGGTGCCGAATTTGATTATGCTGGAACTCAGGCATGTCTTTCTTTAAAAGAAGAAGGATATGAAACAATTTTAGTTAATTCTAATCCTGCAACTATTATGACTGACACCAAGATCGCAGATAAGGTTTATATGGAACCGCTCGATCTTGAAAATGTCGCAAAGATTATCCGTATTGAAAGACCAGATGGAATCATTTGTTCAATCGGCGGACAAACTGGTTTAAATCTCGGTATGAAGCTTTATAAAAATGGCATTTTAGATGAATGTCATACCGAACTTTTAGGTACAGGATATGACGCTATTGCTAAAGCTGAAGATAGAGAATTATTTAGAGAACTTTGCCAACAAATCGGTGAACCTATCTTAGAGAGTTATTCAGCAAAGACAGTAGATGAAGTATTAGAAGCAGCTCATAAAATCGGTTATCCGATCATTTTAAGACCTGCGTTCACTCTTGGTGGTACCGGTGGTGGTTTTGCTGATAACGATGAAGAATTGATCCCACTTGCTACAAATGGTTTAAAGTTATCCCCTGTTTCTGAAGTCCTTGTTGAAAAATCCATCAAAGGCTTTAAAGAAATCGAATATGAAGTTTTAAGAGATAAAAACGATACTGCAATTGTCGTTTGTAATATGGAAAATGTTGATCCAGTCGGCATTCACACCGGTGATTCAATAGTTGTCGCTCCAAGTCAAACATTGACAAATAAAGAATATCAGATGCTCAGAAATTCAGCACTTAAAATCATCCGTGCTTTGAAGATCGAAGGTGGATGTAATGTGCAATTCTCTTTAGATCCATATTCATTCCAATATTATGTCATCGAGGTCAATCCTCGTGTTTCTAGGTCATCCGCACTTGCAAGTAAAGCAAGCGGTTATCCAATAGCTAGAGTTTCAGCTAAAATCGCTTGTGGAATGACTTTAGATGAAATTGATATTGCCAACACTAAAGCAAGTTTTGAACCAACTCTTGACTATGTCGTAACTAAAATTCCTCGTTTCCCATTTGATAAATTCGATGATGCTAACCGTTCACTTTCAACTCAAATGAAAGCAACCGGTGAAGTCATGTCAATTGGTAGAACAATTGAAGAGAGTATGTTAAAAGCTGTTAGAAGTCTTGAAATCAAGGCATGCCATTTAGAGCTTGACAAATTTAAGAATCTTTCAGTTGAAGAACTTTTTGATATCATCAAACAGCACACCGATGAAAGAGCGTTTGCTATCATGGAAGCTTTTAGAAAAGATGTAATGATTGATGACATCTATTCTCTCACTAAAATCGACCGCTTCTTCTTAGAGAAATGGTATAACATTTACAAGATGGAGTTAAAGTTAAAATCCTCTAAGCTTACAAAAGATGTTATCTATGAAGCTAAGCGTATGGGATTCTCTGATGAATACTTAGGAAAAGTATTTAATAAATCAAAAATTGATATTTATAAGTTTAGAAAAGAAAATGGAATTTACCCAGTTTATAAGATGATTGATACCTGCGCTAGCGAATTCAAATCTTATATTCCATATTTCTATTCTACATACGAAGAAGAAAATGAATCCATCCGTTCTAATAAAAAGAAAATAATCGTTTTAGGTTCAGGCCCTATCCGTATCGGTCAAGGTGTTGAATTTGATTATTCGACCACTCACTGCGTTTGGGCTCTTCAAAAAGAAGGTTATGAAGCTATTGTTATCAATAACAATCCTGAGACTGTTTCAACTGATTACACTTTATCAGACAAATTATACTTCGAACCTCTTACTATTGAAGATGTTATGAATGTTGTCGATTTTGAAAAACCAGACGGTGTCATTGTCGCTCTTGGCGGTCAAACTCCAATCAATCTTTGCAACGATCTTGCAAAACTCGGTGTCAAAATAATCGGTGCTAGTGTTGAAGCTATCGATACTGCTGAAGATAGAGATTTGTTTGAAATCGCGATGAACAAAATCAATCTTCCACTTCCAAAAGGAGTCGCTGTCACAAATCTTGAAGATGGAATTAAAGTCGCTAAAGATATCGGCTATCCAGTTTTAGTTCGTCCATCCTTTGTTCTTGGTGGAAGAATGATGAAAATCATTCATGATGAAACAAGTCTTAGATCTTTCATTAAACAAGTTTTATCTTTTGATACTGAACATCCAGTTTTAATCGATCAATATATTTTAGGTATTGAATGTGAAGTTGATGCTATTTGTGATGGAAAAGATGTCTTCATTCCAGGTATAATGCAACTTGTTGAAAGAACAGGTGTCCATTCTGGAGATTCCATGTCTGTTTATCCACCATTTTCTTTGAGCCAAAAGGTCAAAGACACTATTGTTGATTACACTCGTAAAATTGGTCTTGCCATAAATATGATCGGTTTATTCAACATTCAATTCATTGTCAAGAAAGAAACTGAAGAAGTCTTCATCATCGAGGTCAATCCTCGTTCTAGTAGAACCGTTCCTTTCCTTGCTAAATCAACCTCCACTCCAATCGCTGATATTGCAGCAAGTGTAATGCTTGGACATTCTTTAAAAGAACTTGGATATGTAGGAATCAATCCTGATAAAAAGAGATGGTATGTAAAAACTCCAACCTTCTCATTCACTAAAATTCAAGGAATGGATGTCGTTTTATCCCCTGAGATGAAATCAACTGGTGAAGCAATTGGTTATGATAAGAATTTAAATAGAGCTCTTTATAAATCATTAAAAGCCTCTGGTCAAAGACTTGTCAATTATGGAACTGTCTTTGCAACTATTGCTGATGAAGATAAAGAAGCCGCTCTTCCACTTATCAGAAGATTCTACAAGTTAGGTTTCAATATTGAAGCAACTTCTGGAACCGCAAAGTTCTTAAAAGATCATGGTATCAAAACAAGAATTAGACATAAACTATCTCAAAACAGCGAAGAAATCTTAGAATCCATCCGTAAAGGTTATGTCTCCTATGTCTTAAATACCATCAATGATTCCAATACCAACAAAGAAAAAGATGGTGTCAAGATTAGAAGATGCGCAATCGATAATAATGTTCCAGTTTTCACTTGTCTTGATACAGTTGCAGCTTTACTCGATGTTCTTGAAGATATGACAATGTCAGTCTCAACAATTGATGCAGAATAATATGAAAGAAATAACATTCACAATAATTGAAAATAAACCAGTTTCTAAAGATGTCTTCCTTTTATCATTAAAGGGAGACACTTCAGAAATCATTGGTTCTGGTCAATTTGCAAATTTAAAATTAAAAAATTATTATTTGAGAAGACCTCTTTCAATCTATGATTACACCAAAGATACTTTAACTTTTTTATACAAAATCCTTGGAAAAGGAACCTTCGAACTTAGTCAATATAAAATAGGTGAAGAAATTTCAATTCTTGTAGGTCTTGGCAATGGATTTGATACTAGTATTGCAAAGAAACCACTTTTAATCGGAGGAGGTATTGGTATTGCACCTTTATACCATCTCGGAAAAGAATTTAAGGAAAAAGGCATTGATGTAACTTATCTATTCGGTTTTAAAAACAAAGACGAAATCATCATGATTGATGAATTCAAAAAACTCGGAAATGTCATCATCACCACTGATGATGGAAGTTATTCTTTTAAAGGAAATCCTGTTTCTTATTTGAAAGAAAATACCATTGATTTTGATTATTATTATGCTTGTGGTCCTCTTGTTATGCTCAAGTATTTATCACTAGCTAATCAAAATGGAGAAATTTCTCTTGAGGCTAGAATGGGTTGTGGATTTGGAGCTTGTATGGGATGCTCAATAAAAACCACAAATGGTTTCAAACGAGTTTGTAAAGAAGGCCCAATATTTAAAGCCTCTGAGGTGATTTATGAATAGATTAGAAATTGAATTTTTAGGAAAGAAATTTAAAAATCCGATCATTCCAGCTTCTGGATGTTTTGGATTCGGATATGAATTCGCATCTATTTATGATATCAATATATTAGGGTCGATTTGTTTAAAAGGAACCACCTTAGAAGAAAGATATGGTAATCCTCTTCCTAGAATTGCTGAATGCAAAGAGGGCCTTATCAATTCAATTGGTCTTCAAAATCCAGGTGTTAAAAAAGTAATCGAAGAAGAAATACCAAAGCTTGAAAAGGTCTATGATGATTTAGTTATAGCTAATATCGGTGGACATTCTTTCGATGATTATATTAAAACTGCTCAAGCTTTCAACAATGTAGATAAAGTCTTTGCTCTTGAACTCAATATCTCTTGTCCAAATGTCAAAGAAGGAGGTATGCAGTTTGGAGTCGATCCTAGTGTCGCATCCAAATTAGTTAAAGAAGTAAAAAAAGTTTCAACAAAACCTGTTATTGTTAAACTCTCACCAAATGTCACAGATATTGTTGCTATGGCAAAAGCAGTTGAAGAAGCTGGTGCTGATGCTGTTTCTCTTATCAATACTCTTTTAGGAATGAGAATTGATATTAGAACAGGTAAACCAATCATTTATAATAAAATGGGTGGTTTCTCAGGTCCTGCAATCTTCCCGGTAGCTATAAGAATGGTATATCAAGTATCTCATGCTGTAAATATTCCAGTCATAGGTATTGGTGGAATTAGCACTGCTGATGATGTCCTAGAGATGATTCAAGCTGGTGCTTCTTTAGTTGAAGTTGGAGCCGCTAATTTAGTCAATCCATACGCTTGTAAAGAAATAATTGAATCTTTAGAAGAAAGAATGGATTATTACAATATCAATACATTAAAAGAAATTATAAGGAGAACAAAATGAATAGTAACGTCATTATCGCTTTAGACTTCCCATCAAAAGAAGAGATGTTTGAATTTTTAAAGCCTTTTAAAGGCTATAATCCCTATGTCAAAGTTGGTATGGAAATGTTCTATAAAGAAGGACCAGAAGTTGTCAAAGAACTCAAAGCTCTCGGTTTTAAAATCTTTTTAGATTTAAAACTTTGTGATATTCCAAACACTGTCAAGCAAGCTATGGCAAAACTTGGTAGCCTAGGTGTTGATATCATCAATCTCCATGCCTTTGGTGGTATTGAAATGATGAAGGCTGCAAGAGAAGGTTTAAATTCAACAGAAGAAGGAAAGAAAACCAAGTTAATTGCTGTCACAATCTTAACTTCAATCAAAGAAGAAACCTTAAAGAATGAACTTTTAATCGATGCTTCTTTAAAAGACACGGTTAAAAAGTATGCTGAAAATGCTAAAGCAGCAGGATTAGATGGTGTTGTTTGTTCAGCCCTTGAAGCTCCAATCATCAAAGAGATGGGACTTATCTCAGTAACCCCAGGTATTCGTCTTTTAGGAGATGATGTAAACGATCAAAAACGTGTAGCTACTCCATCTCTTGCAAAAGAATTGGGTTCTACTTATATCGTTGTTGGAAGAAGTATTACCAAAGCAACTAATCCTTTAGAAGCTTATTTAAAATGTGTGGAGGAATTTAAATAATATGAATGAATTAGAATTATCAAAAAAAGTAGCTTCAAATCTTTTAAAAATTAAAGCCGTATTTTTAAAACCAACTGATCCATTTACTTGGGCAAGTGGTATTAAATCACCAATTTACTGCGATAACCGTTTAACTTTATCTTATCCTGATGTAAGAGAAGTTGTTGAAAAAGGTTTAAAACAATTAGTAGAAACCTATTATCCAGATGTTGAAATCTTAGAAGGAACATCAACTGCTGGTATTGCTCATGCTGCTATTGTCGCATCTAAGATGAATTTACCAATGGGTTATGTAAGAAGCGGTCATAAAGATCATGGTAGAGGAAACCAAATTGAAGGTATTTCACCAAAAGGAAAGAAAGTCGTTGTCATTGAAGATCTTATTTCAACTGGTGGTTCTTCATTAGAAGTCGTTGATATCTTAAGAGAAGAAGGAGCTGAAGTTTTAGGTATAGTTTCTATCTTCACTTATGGTCTCACTAAAGGTATTGAAAAGCTTAAAGCTGATAACTGCGAAAATCATTCTCTTTCCAATTTTGAAACATTAATCAAGATTGCTCACGAAGAAAATTATATTGCAGAAAAAGATATCGAAAAATTATTAAAATTCCAAAAGAATCCAAGCGATCCTTCTTGGATGGAATAAGTCATAAAGAAATAGGTCATTTAACGAAATGTTAAATGACCATTTTTTATATTTCTACCTTTGATAAATCATCACCAAAATCAACTTTATTAAATCTTGATTCATTATCTGATTTAGAATAGACAAATTCAGTATTATAAATTTCAAATGTAAAATTAGACGATTCATTAAATTTGGTCTTAATATCTTCATCCCAATTTGAATAATCAAATTTAATAGTTCTTGAACTTCTAATTGTATATCCACGTGGACCATTGAAATTTATTGTTTCACCCGTAGAATCAGTATATATAACTTTATCATAATCTAAAGGATAACTCCCATAGCTACTTCTATTATATATTTCATTTGAATCAAATTCAAAATGAATAGTACACGTAGTGTTCTCTCCAAGTATTACACCAAAAACAAAATAATATTGGTGTAAATAAACACTCAAATTCATTTTACAATCGTAATAATTATGTTCTTTTGAATTAAAATCAATCCAAGTATTGCACCCTAATAATCTAACTGCGCATCCTTTACAAGAACACGAACTCAAGCTCAGAGCTGATAAAAGTTTAAATAAAATATTTTTTTTCATATTTTTAATAATTAAAGAAAGCC
>CAVEQA010000053.1:0-11138 GCA_963617725.1 Paludibacteraceae bacterium | reverse complement strand
TTATATATATTTATATATTATATATACACCAGAAAAACTGCCATTTAGTTTTTACGCCCTGTTATATATACGTAGTATATATAACTTCACACTTTTTTTACAACTTGGTCAAAATCTAAAAACTTTTTATTATTATTTTTTATGCTCCAAAAAAGTTTTAGTAAAAAAGGCAAGTTAGAAAAAATCACGACTTTTATATATACGTAGTATATATAACTCTCAGTAAAAACTACAAATGACTTTACCCCTACGCCATGTTGACAAAATTTTTAACTTACCACTTACTGCTCACTGAATGACTACTGTGTTTTTCTATGTGAGAGAGTACCTAAGAAACTGATACGACTAAAGCCCTCTAAGGAATTCCTTAGGCCTTGTTGACAAATTTCTAATTTGATGATCAGCTCTATGTGGGCGGATGGGCGTTTCGATATTAACCTTCGATGGGTATCCCACTACTCCATATATATAGTACTACAGCACGGTAATCGATTTCCGAAAAATCGGTGGCTTTTATAGGTGTCAAGCAATGGAGGACAAAAAAATATGAAAACCGAAAAAACCTATAAGGAATTAGAGGAAGCTTTTAATTATTCGTTAGATTTTCTAAGCAATCAAATTGATTGCCTAGACATTAAAGAATACGATAGAAGATATTTAAGATATCTAATAGTAAATTCTCTTAAAGCTTTAAAGGCTTTAAAAGAATATAAATAGGGCGCATCGGGCGCCCTTTTATTTTATATGCAAAAAGCACGGCTAGAAAAATTTGAATTTTTACGACTTTTATAATTGTCAAGCAACGGAGGTGAAAAATATGGTTACTTGGAATGAAATTTTTGAAATTTCGGATATGTTATATCCGAATGAAAAGGGCGTACAAAACGCACTTTCATATGTAGGCATAGATGACGCAGTAGGTTTTATTTATAGTGAATTTGCTAGAGATACTAATGAACTCGCTGCACTTGTGGGTGATGAACTAGCCCACAAAGTAGAAGAACATTATTACAATCATTGTGTTTAAAACGCCTTCGGGCGTTTTTTATTATATAAAAGCACGGTGAAATGATACCAAAATTTTCGCTGCTTTTATGATTGCAACAATGAAGTTGCATATTGATAGAAACGGAGGTATGAAACTTATGAAATCTATCGAAAAATCTGGTTTTGTCGTTGTGTCTATGGACACGCTTCACTGCAAGGGGCGAGTGAGAAAGGTTACAACAAATTTATTATGTTACGCTGGTGCATCGTATGGGAAATGCAAGATTTCCCCAAAAATTGAAATTTTAGAGGGCGGACGCTTAGTCCGTAAATATGTTCCCAAAAGGGCGCCGTCATACACATATGATGGAAACATATACGCTCATTATAACAAAAGCGGTGAGCGTTGTCTCCCACTTTTAATTGTTAAAAACAAAAAATGGAGGTGTCATAATGTAAAATATTATGACACTTTAACAAATGAAGAAATAACGCCCGAAAGGGCTCAAGAGTTAGGCTATAAGCCTAACGAAACACTTTGGATAGTCCCAAAGTTGTGTAATATTACCGACATTAAATAATATAAAGCGCCCGAAGGCGCTTTGTTTTTATTACATAAAGCACGGTAAACAATTTGTGTTTTTTTTCACTGCTTTTATAGGTGTCAAGAAAGGAAACAAACAAAATGAATTCTTACACTATTATTTTAAATCTCTTAAAAAGTTTAAAAGGTAAATTTATGGGTTGCGTATATGCGCATCTTGAAAGTGACTTGTATATAGTCGCTTGTTATGATGATAGGCAACGCGCCTATCTTGCTAAAATCGCCCACAATGTGGACGATATGCAATGCGATTATGACGTGGATTGGGATTGCCCAACAATGTTTGAATATGTGATTTATCCTAGAAAGACACTTAGAGAAAGTGCCGCAAAAGACCTTTCTCTTGACTTTCATGGATATATAGGCGCATAATGCGCCTATTTTTTACTATATTAGTAGCACGGTGACTGATTAGCTCAAAATCAAGCACTTTTATAGGTGTCAAGAGTTACAATATAGGAGGTAAAAATATGGCAGCTCATAAAACGATTAAGAATTTGAATAGAGACGCACTTATAAGTGCATTACCAACGGATGCGTTGGATGCATCCGCGTGGTGGACGTCCGCGAAGTGGACGCAGCCAAAAATAAAACAATATATTGGCGTTTCAGCCAAAAATGAAAAGATGGGGCATGTCCTCAGCTTTTCGAAGCTTGCGGGTGCAAACGCGGTGACAACCGCAAGCGGATACACGCGAACCTATATGGGCACTTGCGGCGGATGCTGCAGCGCTTGTGAAGGCGATTGCTATGCAATCGCAAGTGAAAAATACCATTGTAACACTTCCCCACTTGCGTGGGGGAGGAATACGATTTTAAGTCGGGAAAATCCCGATTTATATTACTTTTTAATTGATGCTTTTATAGCATCAAAGAAAAAATGTAACGTGGTGAGAATCCACGTTAGTGGAGAATTTGAAACTCTTCACGAACTACGTGAATGGAACGGGATGGCTTTCCGCCATCCCGAAATCGTTTTTTATACATATACCAAACGGTATATGTTTTTGAAACTTTTAACTAATAAAGCGCCTAATTTTGTCATTAATATTTCCGAGTGGAAGAACCACGCGGAAATAGAAGCAATTAAAAAGTTGCTTCCATTTAAAGTCGGTACATTCGTTTATGTGCCGCAAAGTGAAAAAGATAACCCGATTTATAAAGGGTTATCTATGTGCCCCACCGTTGATTTCAGCGGCAAGCATACGGGGGTCACTTGTGAAAAGTGCCCTCTATGCAAAATGAATATTAGAAAAGGCGTTTGGGCTCATTAATGAGTCCCGCCGTTTCTAATTGATGAGAAAATAATTTCTACTTGACATAAAGGCGTATCCGTTTGGGTACGCCTTATTTTTTATTATATAAAAGCACGGTAAAATATTTTGCGTTTTTTTCTGCTTTTATAATTGTCAAGCAACGGAGGTATAAAGCAATGACAATTAAAAATTGGTTGATTGAAGAAGAGACGGGATATAAACCTATGCACACCTTCTATGAAGATTTGAGCATAGCGGATGCGTTTGGCGCAAGTGCTGTATTAGACACATATAAGCGTGTTATGAAGGAATGGAGCAAGAACTATAAAGCTCTTACTGAGTTTGTAATGGCGTTAAATTGGAAGATTTGGGAGCATTATAAGAGCGAGCAAAAGCTTGCTTTGGTATACAATGAACTATATTTCAAAGCTAAACAATACGCCGAAGACCATTTAAAGGGTGAAGAATTAAGTTACTTCATTAGAACAACTGATTAAATATGTAGGGGCACAAACCCCTATATATTTTCATATAATGAAGCACGGTAAAAGTTTTTGTAAAAATTTACTGCTTATATAATCGTAACACAACGGAGGACAAAAATTTATGGTTACTGCTAAAATGATGATTGCCTATTTGTATTTCGAGGAATGCGACCAAGACAACGAAGTGGTTATGCGCATGATCTACAATAAGATTAGACCGCATAAGACTAATGTAGAAATAGAAGAAATCGCAAGCAAGCATCCCGAATGGTTGCGTGACTACGTGTGCTGTACGGATGAAGATTATCCAGACTGCTTTAAACCTAGAGTATGCTCAAACCCTAAGCTATTTTTTTATCCAAAAGCCAAAGAAACCGAATTGTTTCTAGAATTCTATCATTAAAAGAAGGGCGCTATATGCGCCCTTTTGTCTTTATGTTTCGTTGCACGGTAAATGATTTTTGCGTTTTTCGCCACTTATATGGTTGTCAAAGGAAAAGGAGATTACAAAAATGACACTTTTAGATTTTATGAAAACCCATGATATAGAAGAGTGGGTAGTAGAAGATTCCGAGTACGATACCGAATTTTATTTTTCGTATGACCCCGAGAACGCGGATAGATGGGATCGTGCGATGTATAAAATCGCGTCTAAGCTTACAATCAAAAACAAAAAGAACGGGTATATATTCGTTGACCTAGCTGATGTCATAAAAAGGAGTATGCCCGCAATCATTAAAGCGGACATATTCAAGTCCAATGATATCGATGATATTATGGGCGATATGATCAACATTTTAGCTGGCTATGTATCCGAAAGTTGGCTAGAAAAATTCGCTGATTGTTTAGCATAAGCGCCCCTAAGGGCGTTTATTTTTATCATGAAATAGCACGGTAAAAATGAATCCGTTTTTTATGCACTTATATGGTTGCCAAGTAAAGGAGAAAATAAAATGAATTTAAAAAACTTAGCAAGTCTGTATCGAGATGTAGAAGATGCGCTATATTATGGGTTCCCGTTCGATAGTCACCCTAGCGTGGATGAGGTTGTAAGCACCTATGTAGAACTCGGATGCGATAATGACAAATTCAAAATCGCGCTTATGAATTTGTTCTTAGTAGATATGACACTCGATGATGTTTTAAAATTGTTCAAAGAAAGGATGAAAACTAAAACTGAATTGCTTAACGCGGGTGATTTTAAAGACTATATTGTTAATAATTATCCAAGTGATGAAGTCTACGAGATTTTTTCAAGTAGTGAGCTGATCGAGGGCGATAATAATATCTACTTCTATTTAGATGCTGGCAACAATGTGTGTAGTATCAGCTTGGGTGGAATCGATGAAGAACTTTGTATGAGAATCAAAACTATAGCTAAAAGATACGAGGAGGGAATCACAAAAGTAATAACTGCTCTCGTACCCGTAAAAGATGAATTAGAATTTTTTAAGGAGCTTTATAATGAAAACAATTAATTTAACTGATAGAGAACTAGCTGATTTAAAAATGCTCCTCGCGGCAGCTCAAGTAGCGTTTGAAATGCTATCAAAAGAAACTGACGAGGGAGAAGTAAAAGAACGCTCTTTAGAGCTTTCTTCATCAGCGGTAGCTATTCTTTATAGGCTTAAAGACGAATAACATCGTAGGGGCTTAAAATGCCCCTATTTTTTTGAATATAAAACAGCACGGAGAAAAAATAACGATTTTTGGACACTTATATGGTCAGTTGCAACAAAGCAACGGAAAGGAAACAACAAAATGCCGAACTATGTTAGAAATCGCGTTATATTTAACGCAATGTACGCCGAGGAGGTACGCTCCGCACTCTTGAATGATGAGAGCAATGTCGATTTTAATAATATTATCCCTATGCCTAAAAGCTTAGAGATTGAGAAGTCATCCGATACTGGGTTAGGAATAGCTTTGTATTTAGAAGCGCACAAAGATATTCATATAGATGATATCCAGTTCGTACCAACGGGTGCTAAAATGAGAGAAGGACTAGATAAAAAGAAAATTCTCGAATTAGGCGAAAAAGCAGTCAATAATTATATTAAATACGGATTCACTGATTGGTATGAATGGAGATGTGAATATTGGAACACAAAATGGAACGCGTGCGAAACATTTGTGTGCGATGATAGTATCGAGTTTGAAACTGCGTGGTCAGCTCCATTCCCTATTTTTGAGGCACTCAGTAAAAAACTCCCTTATATAGAGTTTAGAATAGAATACGCCGATGAAGACATCGGATCAAACTGCGGTGTCGTTGTATTAAAAAATGGGGAATATCAAAAATGTGATGAACCAACCGACTATATTAAATTTGCGAATTCAGTATGGGGTTGGACTGAATAATTTATAGGGGGGCGTTTAAGCCTCCCTTACTTTTTAAATATAAAGTAGCACGGTAAAATTGAAAACCGTTTTTGCTCACTTATACAACTAGGAGGTCAAAAATGACACTGCAAGATAAGATTAATAGGTTGTACCATTACAAAAAATGTTAAATTAACGCTTGACATTATAATAAAAATGAGTATAATTATAATCATACAAGAGAGGCACACGAGAATGAAATTTAATGATGCATTATTGCTTATGTTGGACGGCAAAAAAGTCCAACGCAAAAAATGGTTGATGGAAGACTATATTTATTTACAAAATAACTTTTTCTATTCCGATTCGGGTGATTCGTGGACTATGGCTTTAAGCGATTATCGCGCAGATGATTGGCAAGAATATGTTCCAAACACAATTCCTACACATACATATAACTTTGTAAAAGCTATGGCTAGACACAATGACGTCAAAACATTCTTCGTTCATAGATGTGGGAGCGGTCTAGTTCTTACATTCGATGATGATAAATTCAGTATTGATGAAATATTCTTAAGCGAACAAATTCGCGAGGAACTACCTCGTTTGAACGAAAGCTATGAATATTATATCAGTCAAATCAAAGGAGAAAAATTATGATTAATTATAAAGATGAAAAAGGTCGCGAATGGGATGATACTGAATACGAACCAGAAGATTGTGGATTCTATTGGTATATAACTAGTCTCGATGAAGTCGCCGATGATGGCGTTACAATCACAATAAAAATGTGGGTGAACTTCGAAAACATCGAAGAAGACTATACCCCCGATGAAGATATCGATAATTTGATTATCGAAAATATGGAACTCGATAGCGCTTACTGCGACAAAAAAGGGGATAAAGTGCCAACGCCCGAAGGCGTTGCACTGCCAAACGATGATGAAGCTATGGAAATAGCTAAAGGTGTTCTCAATTGTAGTAGCTATTTTTCTAATCATGTTTTAAATAAAATTTACGGACGCCTTAATTGGTAAAATGTTAAATTAACGCTTGACATTATGTTAAAATATGATATAATATTTATGCAAACGAAAACGGAGTAAAAATTATGAAAAATATTATTGTGACAGGTGACATTTGGATTATAGATGAAGAATCCAACGGGAACATACATTTGAGTCTCGCGTCTAACGCGTTTGAATACTACATCACTGATGCCAACGGCAACAAAATTGATCAGTGCGTTATAGGCGATTCTCGCTTCCCGTCAAAAAAAGAAGCTCAAAACCTCATAAAGGAGAAAATTTATGAAATATTCAATAATTAGAGTGGACACAGATACCTATTCTAACGATATGGTCGTCAACGAATACAAAACGTTCAACGACTTCGATGAAGCGCTAAAGTGCTTCAAAAACTTAAACCCTATAGTTCATAATCATGACCAGGTTGTCACTCTTACATTGAAGGATGACAACGACCACGAATACTATACTCGTAAAATCGAGTATAAAAAAGTCAACCTTACAGCTGATCAAATTCGTGAAAAAATGGCCAACATGAAGGTTTATTACAACTATTCAAGTTGTCTTAAATATATTGACGACAACACTATAAAGGGGTTTTGGCGATGCGGGACTCCAAAAGATTATAAAGATATCCAATCACGTATGCGCCAATATTTTTATAACAATGATTGGGAAATAACGGACCATCGCGCCACTAAAAACGGAATTACAGTTATAATTCCGTAAACATAACAGTTACAATTTAAAACAAAGGAGAAAATTAAAATGACATTCAAAAATTGTACACCACACAACATCATTATGTTCAGAGAAAACGGTAGCACTATCGTTTTCGCGCCAGAGAGTGAGCCTGCTCGTTGTATCGCTACTACAGTCAAAATCGGAGAAATTGATGGCATAACCATCACCAAAACCACTTTTGGTGAAACTACTGGTTTGCCACCATATAACCCTAATTGTTACTGTATCGTCTCCAGGTTGGTTGCCGAGGCCAACCCTCAAAGAACTGACTTATTGATCGTCAATGAGACAGTTCGCGACGCTGAAGGCCGTATCGTTGGATGTAAGTCTCTTTCAACACTCAGCTAATAAATTCCTTTATATAAAGCCCTTGATGAGCACTCGGGTCCCACTAAAAAAAACGCCACTGCATAATGCAGTGGCTATTTTTTTATTCAGTTAAGTTGTACTACTTTATTTTAATAAAATATAATAATTTATTGTACTAAATCACCCGAATTGTCCTGCTCGGGTGCATTTTCTTGTTCATTGTTTAGCACGGTAAAGTTATTGTCATTTTGCATCATACTATTAGGGTTAAAAGCACTCATCTGCGCTCGCGCTTGTTCCTGTTTGAGCTTCTGCTCGCGCAAGTAATTTATCTCGTGCTGGCGTTCCTTCTCAGAAAGGGTACTCCCGTATACTTTTTGAATAAACATTTCAGGGCTCATATCGCCATTATCCATTAATTGGAACAAAGTCGCGGCCTTTTCTTCGAAAGTAGCTGTTGCAAACGGTTCATATTTAATGGATATATCATATTTTTTAGTTCTTATAACATGATCTTCACTATGCAAGTACTCGTGCGCCATCAACAAATCATTAATAACGCCTGTTAATATCTTAATATTACAATCAACGATATGTTGTCTTGTAAATACTGTGACTTTTTCCTTTTCACGTTGGGATTCAGCAGTTGCTTGAACTGAAACTGAAATCCCCATTGTCGCAGGACTCATATATCCAGACAAAATTTGACTAGACAACTGAGTAATTGCTTGCTGATACATTGTGACATTCAAACTTGGTTGTGTAACTTGAACTGGGACATTTGTATTTACGCCACCTTGAGCATCTCTACCACCTATAAATGTAGTATATTTTCTATCGTATCTATGTGGCATAACTGGCATTTTCGTTTCTGGGTCTCTATCCATAAAATCACTGTTAAACAATTCTTCTGGAGTAGATTTCCCCACAGTATTTGCCATTTGTGAATATGCTTGGTCCAAATCATCCAACAACGATATTTTATTTTGGTAAACTGATTTACCAGGCATGCTTTTACTAGTGGCGTCTTTCCAGTATATGCACGGTTGCGCTAGCAAACTATCCATATCTTCTATTAAAATGTGTTCATCAACGCCATTTAATTCATTAATTTCACTTTTATTAATTGGCTCAATATTAATATTTGTATCATCGCCGCCCGATGCTTTCCATGTACTCGTGATAATATGCAAATCGCGGTGAATTTTCTTATCTTTTCCGAATCGTGGACTGATACATCTTATTTCAGTTGCCAAATATCTTTCACCTTCTTCTCTACCGCGATACCAGTCTAAGAAAATTACCGCAATTATTTTATTTGACTTGCTAACGAAGTACACGTCATTAGCTCGATAATATCTTTCAGTTGGTTCATCGGATACATTCAAATCCCACTCGGTTTTATAACATCCCCAACCTTCAACAAGAGTCATCGGTTCTTGTTCTTCTCTCAGCATTGTCATAAAATCGATACCATCAAATATTTTTTCGATAGTTTTTGTTTCTTCGGTTTTCTCTTCAATACCCGTTTCTTCAACTCTTTTCTTCATCTCAGCTCTTGCATCAGCTGTTTTATAGACATCGAATGTTGGAGAGCCCACAATACCAACCATTGTATTGATCATATCTTGGGCCAATCCTGAAGTGGTTCTTTTTACGTCATCTTCAGTACTCGCGACAGTCCAAAAGTAGCTTCTTTTATTCTTCCAATACCATGGTTCAGTACTGAATTCAATTGTATTTTCCTTATTATATAAGTTATTTAATTCATCGTCGTCGCCCTTATACCATGTAATATACTCACGAAGTTTCGCTCTTCGTATAGCTTCATCATCTGATATAAATGTCAATCTTGACACTTCTTCTGGAGAGCCTCCAGCAACCGCTCCACCTGCTAATTCGAATACTTTATCTTCGACCCATTGTCTTAACGTCATCTATGCAAGTCCTCCTCTCCTATTTTATAGTTCAACCCGCCGTTCAATCTTGAACCATACTTTTCTTTATATTTTTCTATATTTACTATAATCGGAACTCCAAAGTAAGAATTCTCTCTAGCAAACTCAAGTTTTTCTTCACATAAATCAGTATATTCAAGCATCCATTTCAATTCGGCGTCTTCTTTAGCTTGCTCAAGTAAATCTTGCCAATCTTTACAAGCCGTTACTTTTTCTCTTTTTATACCCCTTGAGATGATATATTTTTTCTTACCACGAACCCTTGTTTGAACTGTAAAATATCTCGGTCGAAACGAGACAAACCACAAAAATTCAGACTCGAAAGATTTGCTTTCTGACACTTGAATTGTCGCGCGAGCAAGTGCCCTTCTGAGCGATGAATTTTCGGCAGCCACACTTCTAGCAATTATGCTGTTATCATATTCATCTTGTTCAGTAAAATTAATTTGTTTTTTCATCGTTGTCACCATTAGGAATTAAAGAAACTCCACCATCATCATTGCTATCATCAGGAACCGCACCAACTACTTTGATTGTTAAAGCTTTTTGCTGATCAACTTGTTGAATTTTGTTCACATAAGTCGTGTAAATGTTGGTTGCAGTATTATTTCCATCATTCATTAATTTTCTAAGAATCTCTCTCGTAGATAAATCAGAACGCTTTTGCATAAAAGCGATTGCTTCAGAAGTAGACATGCCGTCGAATTCTTTTCGACACATAGTTTCAAGTTCAGCTAGTGAAACTTGAAGAATAACGGCAATATCTTCCTTGGACATAAACATAGAAGCGCAGCGAATAAAAGTCGACCTAAAACTAGGTTTGCTTCTAGGATCGGCAAAGGAATATAAATCTTGGTTAGAGTCTTCTTGTTTTGATGTTTTTCTAGCCATATTGTAAAACCTCCATAATCTCAAAAATATTATAACATAAATTATCTATGCCCACCCCAATTAGATGAGCGCTTGAGAAGTTTAATGGGGTGAGGAGCCTTTTGGTTAAGAAGCCTGTAAATGTAAGACTTCCTAAGATGGTAAGAACTGAGTAAGCCAATTAAATAATCGGTGTCAGGTCTAGGAGTCTGATTTAAAAGCTCGTCAACACTGTGATGAACAATGGCGTAAATCAACTCATATGGATCTACAGGGTATTGTTGCTTGTATAATCCAAACCGATAAATAAAAATAATTTCCTTGTCTCCACTGCTGTTTAACTTCCAAGAAATTTCCATGTGAAATACCTCTAATGCCACAATTATAGCAAAAATTCAAATAATGTCAAGTGAAAATAGTTTTTGCTCTAAATTATATAGTTTCATATTATGTATATATACACTGTATATATACATAATATAACTATATAAACCCCTCGATTTTTCACAACTTGACCACGGGATCGAGTTTTACACACAAGTTATATAGTATTATATATAATACTATATAAAAAG
>CAVEQA010000052.1:0-11230 GCA_963617725.1 Paludibacteraceae bacterium | reverse complement strand
GATACACCTAATAGTATCAATACTATATATACATTCGGATTCATCACATTAAAATTCAATGTCTTAGAAACGTTTTTATTGACTAAATAGGAGACAACAAATGTAATGATAGTTGATAAGATGAAATTGATGATACCAATGATAAATGCTTCTGAATAGAAGATCTTAAAGACATCACTTCTTTTAGCACCAACAGCTCTGAGAATACCAATTTCTCTCTTCTTATTATTGATAGAAACTGAGATGAAATTATAGAAGAGAAGTGCAGAGAATACTGCTAAAACAATACCGACATATAAGAACGCTTTAGTAAGAACGACAATCATCGTAGATATCATTTGAACTTGGCTTAAGACGTCATCAGAGAATGTCATATACCATAATCCTGATTCAATCGATGTAGTTTCAGTATTGTCAAATGGTTTTCTCTTCTCCATATAATATTGGATGAATTTTTCTTGTTTAGCTTTATCATTTCCAAATCCGACAATATAATAACTATTTCCAGTTTCTGTTGAAACGCCAAGATTTTCCAATTCAGTCTTAAGTTTTGTAGCAGAGGATTTATTTATAAAAACGCCTTTGCTATTTTTATTTGTATTTAAATCATATCCAACAATCTTAAGTGTCTTAGTTTTATTTTCATTATATCCTAATTTAACTGATAAATCAGTTTGTAATGAAGTAACATCAATTAAAGATAATAATTCTTGTATTTTTGATGGGCTTTGTTTTATAGCCTCTGCATATTCTTCTAAGCTAGAATTATACATGTACCAGAAATTACTTACAACTTGTGTTTTGTTAGACTTGCTTAATGGATCTTCGTCTTCAAGTCCAAATTGACTAATTATATTTATAAGTCTAGAATCATTTTTATATTTTTCGTAAAGAACATCGATTTTATCATTCACATAAGAATTAATAATGCTACTTTGATAATTGGATATTACATTAAAAATTTTGCTATATGAATTCATTCCAACAGCACTGAATGTTTCTTTTAAATAACTCTTATATGCTTCTTGATATTTATCATAATAATATGAGTTGGTACTAAGATATGTTGAATTATTAGCTTCGAAACCAGAGACAAAATATTTGATATAAGTCAAAAACATCTGATATTTGATGTCATCACTCATATTATTATAAGAATCTTCATCATCACTAACATAATGTTGTCCATCGTAGATACCTTCGTATTCACCACGATTTATCTTTTTGATGATATCAAAATGTTCGTTATAAAATTCTTTATAGTTATCATAACAAACCTTATATGTCGCGGCTCCCATACTACAATTCATAGCTTGATACGAATATAAATTTTTAACACTATACTTGTTTGTACCACTATAATCTGTATAAGCACCCTCATATGTATGATCAACCGAAGAATTATCTTTATCAGATGATATACCAAAAAAGTCATCAACTGAATAACAAATGTCTCTTCCTAATAATATTTCATCATCATCCAAACTTGTTTTATTTTTATCAAAGAATACCATCTGACTATCCGGATAATAATTAACAGAAACATTCATTAATTTTTCATTATTTAGGTAAATGCCATTATTTAATGATATCGATTCATCTTGAGTCATATCAGAGTCATTTTTAAACATTACCGTATGGATATTAGTTACATTTTTTAAAGTATAAAAGGTTTGATAATCAGTATCACTATATACTTCGCTTTCTTTTTTGCCTTTAAATGAATCATATTTAGTTGGGAAATTAGTATCGATGATTCCGACAATTTTATAATCTATCCTTTGATATGCACCATTTGAATAGTCTTCACCTGAAATAGATGAACCTATAACTTTTTCTTTAGTGACCTCACTAGGTCTTATATATGTAGAATCATTGACATTTGAGCCGATGCCCAAATCTTCATATGAATAGTATGTGTATAACGAAATACATATTTCATTGTTGTTTTTTGGAAGATTACCGGCTACCAATTTCAAACTTAAATCATCAAGAACAGTTTGATTTACATTCATAAATCCCGTCAAGCGAGTTAAATCATATGCGGTTGCAATTCCAGTAGGAACATTAGGTGTGATTGATGTGCCAACTTCAATTTTATATACATTTAAACCGGTCTTATCTTTAATATCATCAATATATTCTTGTTTAAAACCTGAAATGGTTCCATTATCAGTTTTAGTGTTTGCAGAAATTAATGCATTCTTAATCTCGTTTTTAGTAATTGATGAAGAAAGAGCATCTTTAGTACTGAAGAAAGCTAAAGTTGAACTAGCACCAAAAAGTGAGAAAGAAGCAGTAGCAAGAATGATTGTAAAAGCAAGACGTACAGGTTTAACTCTCATAGATTTAGCACCCATACGGAAGGCATGTCCTAATGAGAATTTACTCTTAATGACTGAGAATTTATCATTTCCAGTATCGATTTTACTTGAATCAGTCGAAACAAATTCTTCTCTATTTCCACTTTTGTCTATTCTTGCAGCCTCACAAACAGCTTCATTGACACTAGGATCAAGAGAGATAAATGTTTCTTTTCCGCTTTTAGAAATGGCATCATTGATGAGGTTTAAATCGTTTTGATCAAGTAAGTGATTAGGATCGATACGAATGATATTATCGCCTATTAAAGAAACACCATCATTTGCTTTTTTACTTTCAACACTAGTTTTAGTGATATCAGATATGACAACACCATCTTTAAGTTCAATGACACGATCTCCGAAATGCTCAGCAAAATCTCTATCATGAGAAACAACTACTACAAGTTTTTCTTGGGATAATTTCTTTAAAGTTTCAAAAACTTGTCTACCAGTATTGCTATCCAAAGCGCCAGTCGGTTCATCACCGAAGATGATTTTAGGTTCCTTGACAAGAGCTCTTGCAATAGCGACTCTTTGTTTTTGACCACCTGAGAGTTCATTTGGTTTTCTTTGTCCGTATCCAGCTAAATCAACTTGTTCAAGAATATTGTTGATAGCTTCTTCAGTTGCTTTTTTATGTTGTAACTGCAAAGCTAATGCAATATTTTCTTTGACTGTAAAATCAGAAAGAATGTTGTATTCTTGGAAGATGAAACCTAAATATGTATTTCTATAAGAATCCATTTCACTGCCATTGAATTCTTTACTAGACTTACCATTGATGATGATTTCGCCTTCATCAGCTTTGTCAAGTCCACCCATGACATTCAACAATGTTGATTTACCAGAACCTGATTTACCTAAAATAAAAACAAAACCTTTCTCTGGAAATTTCAACGAAACATCGTTCAAGGCATAAACAGGGTCAGAATTTTTAACCTTGTATACCTTTTTTAAATTTTTAACTTCTAACACGTTTTAAATTCTCCTAACTATAAAATTATACATACAAACCTATAGTTAGACAAATCAAATCTTATTGTTAAATAATTTAACCAAACAAAAAGCCAGGATTTTCATATTTCCTGGCTTGATATTTTTAATTAAACTACTTTTCTAATCCTGCGTATCTTAAGATATCGTGATAACGTTGTTCAGCATATTTAGCTGACTTGTTGAGAAGTTCTTCAGCGTGATCTGGATTGACACGGAAGAGTTGTGAATATCTTGAAGAAGTCATGACAAAGTCACGGAACTTGCTGAAATCAGGTTTGCAAGACATTGTGAGAGGATTTTCTCCCTTTTCCATCTTTCTTGGATCCCAAGTGAAGGTGAGGAAGTAACCGGATTCAACAGCCATCTTTTCTTGTGCCATGGAATTACCAAGGCCACCTTTAATACCATGGTTGGCACATGGTGAATAGGCCATAATAAGTGATGGGCCATTATAAGATTCAGCTTCTTGTAAAGCTTTGATAGCTTGAGCAGGATTTGA
This sequence comes from Paludibacteraceae bacterium, assembly GCA_963617725.1. Classification (GTDB taxonomy): domain Bacteria; phylum Bacillota_I; class Bacilli_A; order RFN20; family CAG-288; genus Enterosoma. The sequence continues at coordinate 7,372 of CAVEQA010000052.1, read as the reverse complement.
ACCTAAGGAGATAGAAGCAACATAGACATGATCATATGCCATGGCCATGAGTGCCATATTCTTCTTGGCAGTTTTCTTACCAGAAGCAGCAAACTTAGCAATTTGACCGGTTTGACTTGATTTGGACATTTGACCGCCAGTATTAGAATAAACTTCAGTATCAAGGATGAGGATGTTGACATCATCTTCAGCAGCTAAAACATGATCAAGTCCACCGTATCCGATATCATATGACCAACCATCACCACCGACAATCCAAACAGATTTATCAAGAAGATCGTTCTTCATAGATAAGAGAACTTTGATTCTATCATTTTGAGAAACAGTGATATAGTGAATCATCTTTGGAAGGATTTCACGAACGTGAGCTCTATTCTTGATATTAGCCATGTAGTCATTTAAGACATCCTTGAGTTCTGGTTCAACACAGTTGATATTTTCCATGATGATACGGCAAATTCTAGAAAGCTTTTGATCAGTGGCAATTCTCATACCATAACCATATTCAGCATTATCTTCGAATAAAGAGTTAGCCCAAGCGATACCTTCATTGTTCTTATTAGAAATGAATGGGGTAAGTGGAGTAGAACCATTGTAAATAGAAGAACAACCAGTAGCATTAGCAACAAGCATATCAGTTCCGAAAAGTTGACTGGTCAAACGATAATATGGAGTTTCACCACATCCTGCACAAGCACCAGAAATTTCTTGATATGGCTTATGGAAAGCAATTTCCTTAACAGTTCCAGCTGGATAATATCCAGTCTTTGGTTCAATTTCTTTATATAAAACTCTAGCAGCAGCTTCATGATGGAATTCATGTTTTGCTTCAGAAAGTTTCAAAGCCTTTTCCATGACAAGTTTGCCATTTTCATCTTTGACCATCTTGCCATCAGCATCTTTCTTTGGTTTACCAGGACAGACATTAACACATAAACCACAACCGACGCAATTCATCGGTGAAACTTGGATTCTGAAATTCAATCCTTTGACATTTGGACCACCGATTGCTGGTATGACATCAGCTCTTTCATCTTCTGGGAGCTTAGCAATATCTTCTTCATCTAAAAGGAATGGACGAATAGTTGCATGTGGGCAAACAAATGCGCATTGATTACATTGAATACAATTTTCCTTCTTCCAAACAGGAACACGGTCAGCGATAGCTCTATCCTCTTGGAAAGTGATATTTGGGCGCATTGTTCCGTCTTCAAGTTCCCACTTTCTGAAAGTAGAAACAGGAAGATCATAACCACCTAAGTCATTGATGATAGAAACATATTCATCCCAATATTCATCACCAGTTTTATTTCCACGGCCAGTAACTTCTAAGTCAGCCCAAGCCGGATCAACAGCAACTTCTCTTAAACCTTGAGTACCTGCATCGATAGCTTTGTAGTTGCTTTCAACAACATCCTGACCTTTCTTTGCATAGGTCTTAGCAGCAAATTTCTTCATCCAATCACTTGCTTCAGCATATGGCATGATCTGTTGATTAAGATAGAAGAATGAAGCTTGAAGAATGGTATTAGTATGTCTTCCCATACCAGTTTCAAGGGCGATCTTATTTGCATCGATAACATATAATTTTGCATGTTTCTTTGCAAGTTGCTTTTTCATCTTGTTAGGCATAGACTTAACAAGAGTTTCATCATCCATATCTGTATTGAGTAAGAAAGTACCACCATCCTTCAATGATGAAACCATATCAAATTTCAAAATGTATGAATCTAATGAGCAAGAGACAAAGTCTGCATTTTCAACATAATAAGTAGAATGAATTGGAGTACGACCAAATCTGAGGTGAGAACGAGTGACACCGCCAGCTTTTCTTGAATCATAGGCGAAATATGCTTGAGCATATTGATGAGTTTCATCACCGATAATCTTGATGGATGACTTATTTGCAGAGACAGTACCATCAGAGCCTAAACCATAGAATAAGCAAGAAGAATAATCGTGATCGACTTTATAGTCATCATCGACTGGAACAGAAAGATGAGTTACATCATCAACGATACCGACTGTGAATCCAGTCCAACGATTTTCAGCATTTAAGAAATCATAGACTGCTTTGATATGTTTTGGAGCAGTATCCTTAGATGAAATACCATAACGACCACCTAAGACTTCGATATCATTTCTTCCACCTTGTTTCAAAGCAGCAAGAACATCTAAATATAATGGTTCACCATCAGAGCCTGGTTCTTTTGTACGATCAAGAACAGCAATCTTCTTAACTGATGCTGGGATAGTCTTCAATAAATGTTTGACAGAGAATGGTCTATAAAGATGAACTTTGACAAGACCGACATGTTCGCCTTTCTTTAAAAGGTCATCAACAACTTCAATTGCAGTTTCAGTTGCTGAACCCATAGCAATGATGACTCTATCAGCATTTGGATCACCATAATATGTAAATGGAGCATATGGACGACCAGATGCTTCAGATAACTTGTCGAAATATTCACAAGCGACATCAACGATTTCATTTTCATGAATGTTTTGAGCTTCTCTACCTTGGAATGTGATATCGTCATTTTCAGCACCACCACGAGTGACAGGATGTCCATGTGGATTTAAAGCTCTCTTTTTGAAATTTTCAACTGCGACTAAATCGAGTTGTGATTTCCACCATTCATCATCGATGAATTCAACATTTTGAATTTCGTGGGAAGTTCTAAAACCATCAAAGAAATTGATGACTGGTGTAGCAGCTTTGATTGCAATGAGATGAGCAAGTGGAGAAAGATCAGCGACTTCTTGTACAGAATGAGCACAGATCATTGCAGCACCTGTTTGACGACAAGCATAGACATCACCATGATCGCCAAAGATAGATAAAGAACGAGAAGCTAAAGATCTTGCAGCACAATGTAAAACTGCTGGAAGTTCTTCACCAACCCATTTATAAATGTTTGGAATCATCAATAATAAGCCTTGGCTAGCTGTATATGTGACAGCTAAGGCTCCGCCTTGTAAAGCACCATGAACAGCACCAGATGCGCCAGCTTCTGATTGCATTTCAACTACTTTAACAACATCACCAAAAACATTTTTCATTCCAGCGGCAGCATATTCATCGACATGCTCTGCCATTGGACTAGATGGTGTAATAGGATAAATTGCAGCGACCTCACTGAATTTATAAGAACCAAGTGCAGCAGCCGTATTACCATCAACAGACTTCATTGTGAATTTCTCTTTAGCCATATATTTCCTCCAAGAATACCTATTGGTATAAAGATTATTATATTCTTTTCTTTTTTATTGTAAAAGGGCTTTCTAAGCAAAAAAACATACAAATTTTGCTGTTTTTAGTTAGTTTTATATAACTTTTAGCTTATTTTTAAATTCTTAGATTTTTCTTTCTCTTTAATTATCTTGCTTTTCTATGTAAAATAATGGTGTTGAAAGCTTAAATGTAAGCAAACAATTAAGGAGTTAATTCTATATGACAAATTTTATTTTAAGTTGTTGTTCAACAGTTGACCTACCAGAAGAAGTATTAAAAGCAAGAGATTTGCATTACATTCCATTTCACTATATTCTCGATGATAAAGAATATGTTGATGATTTAGGAAAGACAATTCCATATGATAAGTTCTATGAAGCTATGGAAAATGGTGCTATGACAAAAACATCACAAGTTTCTGTCGGAGAATATATGGACTATTTTTCTAAATTTTTAGAACAAGGATTAGATATTCTTCACGTGACTCTTTCTACAGGCATCTCTGGAACATTTAACAGTGCTACTACTGCAGCAAATATTTTGAAAGAAAAATATCCTGAAAGAAAAATCATCATCATCGATTCTAAAGGTGCATCATCTGGATACGGATTATTTATGGATAAATTAGCTGATATGAGAGATGAAGGAAAATCAATCGATGAAATCAGAGCTTTTGCTGAAGAAAACAAATTGAAATTGAATCACTGGTTCTTCTCAACAGATTTAAAGTATTATGTAAGAGGTGGAAGAATTTCAAAAACATCTGGTTTCTTCGGAAGTCTTTTAAAAATTTGTCCATTATTAAATATGGATGAAGATGGTAGATTGATTCCAAGAGAAAAGATCAGAACCATCAAAAAAGTTGAGGAAGAAATCTATCAAAAAATGGTTCAGTGTGCAGATAATGGATTAGATTATGATGGAAAAGTATTCATATCTGAAAGCAATTGTATGGAATATGCTCAAGCCGTCGCTAAACTTGTCGAAGATAATTTCAAACACATCAAAGATGGAAAAGTGCATATTTATTCAATCGGAACAACTATAGGATCTCATACAGGTCCTGGAACCGTTGCCTTATTCTTCTGGGGTAAAAAACGTAGCAACTAAAAAAATAGCTATGGCACAAACGCCATAGCTTTTATTTTAATATCCTTTTTTACTCTTATCAGAAGCGATATCTACATCTTTTTCAGCGACATGTTCAAGTCCAAATGAGAACAAGTCTTTGATATGATGATCAGTCAAATGATAATAAACAGACTTTCCTTCTTTTCTATAATCGACAATATCATGCTTTCTTAATACCTGAAGTTGATGTGAAACAACAGATTGAGAAACTTTCATGACAGAAGCGATATCATTGACACAAAGCTCATTATTGATGAGTAAACAAATGATTGTTAATCTAGTACTATCACCAAAGAGAGAGAAGAAATCAGATAATTTATCAAACGATGAATTTTCAAGCAAAGAATCTTTAATTTCTTTAAGATTCTCATCATATGTTTTAGTTTCTTTTTCCATAATTTAATTATACAACAATTTAAAAAAATCTATAATTTTTATTTGAAATTTATATTCATTCTCATATCTAAACAAAACAATACTCATTAATAATAACATAAATTGTTAATTAAAAAATAGCGAAGTTATCAACAATGAATACTTAGCTATTCTATTATATTTTTCACTCACCAATTGACTTTCTAATTTGTCAACCGCAAATTTATATATTTTATTTAAGTCGATTCTTGAGTACACAAAATTTTCTTTCATAATGTAATTGCATTATGAAAGAAATAAGCGATGTGTATCATATTTAAAGCAATTAAGTTACAAAACAAATAGTTTATTTGTCTTTAACAGAACCATATATCGGTGGTAAAACTGTTTTACTAGCTTGTGGCAACAAGCTATGACTGCAGCATAATAGTGTTTTTTTCATTATTTTGCTTTTTTATAATAAGCATATATTCTTTCATCTCCACGTCCCATTGATGCTTGTGTGATTATTGACTGAACAGCTACAAAAAGTCATTTTCTAACATGAGGATTGCCTTTCTTTCCAATAGGAAGATTTTTATTTATTGAAGAACCTGATTCTTTGCCAGGAACCATTCCAGTTGATGCAAATAACTTTTATCATTCCCATATTTTTCAATATCCCAAAGTTCTGCAGTAAGACTTGATGCTATTCCTACTCCATTACCTTTAAATGATGTTAAAACAGTATATAAAGCATGTTCATGAACTAACAATAATAGTTTCTCTTTCATTGTTTGTGACCGTCACTTTATCATTGTTGATATTGGAGATATTGTTTTTCCATTCTTCTTCAGTTCCTTCATAGTGAACGACAATTTAATCATCATTATAACTAACATCACCAAAGAAAAGCTCTGAGATATTTATCATAATCTTAGGAAAATGGATTGTGGAAGCAAAAGGAAGACAATAATCCTCTTGTTCAGCTTCTTGGAAAATTTTCTTAAGGTAATACTGATGCTTGTGATTGCAATAGGCATCATCTTTAAAATCATAATCTTCTTCAAATACAGCGATGTTGTTTATGGCATATGATAAAGGGTATGTATTTTCACTAGATGTTGAAAAAGTAACGATAGATGAATTCTTCTTAAGTTTTATCGTATCAAGAGAAGAGGGACAGTTGACAAGTCCACCTTCAACATTCAAATCAACGCTTCTTTCACATCTTAAAGAAAGAGTCAAATTAGTTCCTTTTGTGTTGACTGTCTTCAAATTCTTAGAAGAAATTGATACAGTGAAGCTTCCGCTATCAAGAACTGTCCATATCCAAGACATTTGGGAATAGGATTGTAGAGTTGAAACGTTTAGATGGTTCAAATGTGACTTGTTTGACAGCATCATCTGATTTTCCGATTTTGATTTTTTCCTAATCAAACTCTTCACCATCCAGGTAAAATCCGGAAACAAGAATATCATCGACTGCACCATGGATCACAACATCACTAGGAAGGTCATCAATGTATTTCTTGATAGAGTAATAATCCTTTCACTTGTGAATAATAGAGACCATTATCAGTGTCTTCAAACTTCTTCGTTTCCCCTTCGCAGGAAGCTAAAGAGAAAAGCATAGCAAATAAGCCAAGATAAGATAGATATTTTCTTTTTAGCATAATAGATAACTCCTTGTTATCTATCAATAAGGCTGACTTATGTATATGCCTTCCAAAACTTTTTTCAAACATTTTATACATGTAAGTCAACATTTGTTTAGAATAATGAAATAAATTTTCAATTCCATAAACAAAAAAACGCCTATCTACTCAAGAGAATAAATAAGCGTTCCATTATCTCTAACCCTTACTTGATAATGAATAGTTTTTATTATCAAGAACTAATTAAATTTGATCTAAAAGTCTTAAACATTTATAACTATGATAACAATAACTCAAGTCAATAATGATATAAACATAGACACTAACAATTAACGTTAACAATATCTAGTTCAATAATCTGTTGATAAATGTTCTCGATAAAAGGAAAAGAAAATCAAATTTAGCAATCGATCATATTGTTCAAATTAGTTCTATCAATTGCCATTTGTAATTTCTGAATTTTATCAACAACTTCATCATACTCTTTTTGAACAATTGCAACATCATAATTAGTTTTGGTATATTCGACAACTGCAGATCTGTAATTAGCAGATTCTCTAGTGAGAGGTGCTCTATTTTTCAATTGATTTAATCTAGATTTTTTAGATTGAAGTTGAGCTAAATATACAAGTGCCTCTGCAATTGTCATATCAAAACCTTCAACAATGACTGTTGAATTAGCATAAGATAATAATTGTTTAAGATGTCTTATGTTATCATCTATTTCATCAATTTTCTTACTCAATTCGACATAATCATATTCACTGACAATTGGCTTTTCGTTTTCAGCATATGTAGTAAGACATTCTCTTTGTTCATAGTTTAACAATTCAGTTTTTTTCATTGTTAAATTTTTGATATCTTTCATAATTTCAGTATTACATTTTTTCATATTAGTTCTCCTCTTTTTTTATATTGAATTATAATCACTTAACAATAAAATGTCCATATAAGAATTTCTTCTTTAATTTAAGCATTATAATAATTACTACAG
>CAVEQA010000051.1:0-11318 GCA_963617725.1 Paludibacteraceae bacterium | reverse complement strand
GCATGGATGTGAGTAATAAATTGAGAGAAATAAATAAAAATATTTCGATTGTATTTATTACAAATCTACCTCAATTTGCTATTGATGGTTATAAAGTTCAAGCTTTAGACTTCATTTTAAAACCTATATCATATGCAGACTTCTCTTTAGTAATGAACAAAATATTATCAATAACTAAAAAGAAAGAAGAAAATTTGTTATTTATCATTCATAATGAAATGATAAGAATACCATCTTCTAATATTTTTTACTTTGAAATGAAAAATCACAATGTTAACATTCATTTAAATGATAAGTCTGTTTATTCATATAGAGAAACAGTTAAAGAACTGGAATTGAAATTAAAAAATAAATCTTTTTACCGTTGTAATTCAGGTATTATTGTTAATCTTGAATGGGTTAAATCAATTAAAAATGATATATGTATTTTAAGTGATGGTACCACACTCCAAGTCAGTAGAAGTAGAAAAAACGATTTCTTAAAAGCTATGACTGACTACTATTTTGAAACAGGTATGTGATATGCAATCAATTGTATTTTTAAAACAATATGGTTTTTTTCTTCAATTATTATTTCCCTTTTTAATCTTTATGATTAACGGGAATAAAAGAAAACATTTTCTTTTTAGGCTTTTTGGTGTAATTACTATAACTTCATCATTATATTTTTTACCTTCATTAATAATCAATGTATTTGATTATGTTTATATCATCTCTGATATTATCTTGTTTTGTTTATCCTTCTTTCTATATGATGAAAAACCATTTGTTCTTTTCTTTACAGCAATAGCATCATTTGGATTACAGCATATTATATGGAACAATTTCTTTTTATTATATGAAAACATTCCTAATATGAAATCTTTAAATGACTTTGCTTTAAATGCTATATTCATTGCTAATTTAATTATTTCTTATATTTTAGTATTTATTTTGATTTTTAAAACAAAGTTAAAAATCAATTATAGACCTAAAGAATGGTTTTCTTTCATTCTGTCTTTAGTTATTTTAATGATAGTTATTTTCTTAGCTCAACTTATTCCACTTGTTCAAGAAAAATGGAATTTTGTTAATCGATTATATGCTAACTTAGCTGTTTTATTATGTCTTATCATTCAATTTGGTTATCCATATTTATACGATATAATTATTAAAGAAAGAAAGCTTGTCGAAGAGAAGAAAATATTAGAAAAAATGTTGGTTGTTCAAGCTAGCCAACAAAAGCTTGGTAAAGAAACAACGGATATTTTGAATTTAAAAATTCATGATATGAAAAATCAATTAAGTGTAATCAAAACGCTTCATGGACAAACCCGTATAGATTCTATCACTGAACTTGAAAATAGTATCGATGTCTATTCAAGCATTGCAAAAACCGGAAACGAAGCACTTGATATCGTTTTGACACAAAAAGGTCTTATTTGTTCTTCAAAAAATATCAAATTCACTTATATCATTGATGGAAAGTCTTTTTCATTTATGAAACCTACGGATATCACTTCATTATTTGGTAACATTTTAGATAATGCAATCGAATCCACGTCTGATGAAGATAACGATTATAAATTGATTAAACTATCATGTGAAACTAAGAAGGACTTTTTACAAATTCAAGAGACAAATTATTGTCATAAAGATTTAAAATTTAAAAATGGTCTTCCTATTACTACAAAAGAAGATAAAACAAGTCATGGATATGGAATGAAATCTATTTCATATATTATTGAAAAATATCAAGGACAAATTAAAGTTATCTTAGAAAATAATATTTTTCATCTATATATTTTGATTCCACTCGCCGAAAAATAACATTTAATTAAAGCCGAAAAAGACAAAAAAGATACAAAAAAAGGAAATTGAAAGCGTTTGCAAGCATTAGTATCTAAAATGTTAGTGCTTTCATTTGAATTGCTAAAATTCAATGAAGTTTAACGCCAAAGGAGGAATATTATGAAAAAAGGCGCAAAGACAAGAACGCTAGCTGGTATTACTAGCATTGCTGGAACTCTTTTAACTTTTTCAATTGTAGGAGGGCTCATTGCAAATGAAAATGAAGCCACTATCAATGATCAGTTAAAAGCTGAAACTAGTAAAATCATTACTGATGAAAATTCAAAAAATGAAGATACCAATTATTTTAAGACTTCATACGGTGACGGTTCTTTCAGTATTGAAAACTGGAACAAATTAAGAGTTGATACCATTGAACAAACCAAAAATGAAATGAGAGAAGGTGCTGCACTTCTTTACAATCAAAATAAAGCTTTGCCACTTAAAACTGAAGAAAAGAAGGTCACTCTTTTAGGACACGCATCAGTCGATCCTGTTTATAAGGCCAGTTCAGCAGGTAACAAAGTCAATGAATCATCTACCGATAAAATCAATCTTAAAGAAGCCTTAGAAGGTGATGGTTTAAGCGTTAATAATGATATTTGGAATGCTTTAAGTGCAGGTAGTGCCAAACGTGGTGAAATGAAGCAATCCTGGGGTGGTATGTCATTAGCAGCAAGCGGATCTGCAAAGGGCAGTGAAGAAAACGCAGCGTTTTATGATGGAATCAAAGGTAAAATTGGAGATTATAATCAAGTAGGTATCATCACTTTTGCAAGAGAAGGTGCTGAAGGCACAGATATGAAAATGGATGATGAAGATGATGAAGGCGGCAAAACTGGATCCATCTCTTCATTAGCGCTTCATAAAAATGAAATAGATCTTTTAAAATTTGCAAAAAATAATTTTTCAAAAGTTATTGTTCTCTTAAATTCTCCATATCAAATGGAAGTTGAAGGAATTAAAGAATATGCCGATAGTATTTTATATATTGGTGAACCAGGTTTAACTGGTTTTGCTGGCGTTGCTGATATCTTAACTGGTAAAACTAATCCAAGTGGTAGACTCGCAGATACTTATGCTGAAAATTCACTTTCTGCACCTGCAGTTGTAAACAGCGGCACAAGAACTCCAGAATTCAAAAATGCAGATGCAATTGATGAGCAAATTGGAAGCAATGAAAATGCAAGATGGATGGATTTCCAAGCAGAAAACATTTATCTTGGATATAAGTATTATGAAACTCGATATGAAGATACTGTTTATGATAGAAATGGTGCTTCTAGCAAGGCTGGAAGTAAAGACGGAAATGCTTGGAATTATGCAGATGAAATGTCTTATACTTTCGGATACGGTCTTTCTTATACTACTTTCACTCAAAAACTTGATAAAGTTGATGTTAAAGATGATGAAATTGTTGTAACAGTCACTGTTGAGAATACTGGTGATGTAGCTGGTAAAGAAGTTGTTCAAGTCTATGCACAAACTCCATACGGCGATTATGAAAAGACAAATAAAATTGAAAAATCAGCTGTCCAAATTGTCGGTTTTAATAAAACAAAAGAATTAAAACATGGCGAAAAAGATACACTTGAAATCAAAATAGATAAATATCTCTTAGCTTCTTATGATGAATATAAGGCAAAAGGATACATTCTCTCTGGTGGTAATAATTATATTGCTATTGGAAGTGACGCTCACGATGCCTTAAACAACATCATTGCTAAAAAAGGAGGCAAAGTTAAAGATTTAGTTGACGCTGAAGGAAACAAAGTCGATGGAGATGCAAACAAAGCATTTGAATTCAAAACTGTATTAGATGATTCTAAATATAGAAAATCATCAAATGGAGTTGTAGTCACAAATCAATTTGGAGATTGCGATTTAAATACATATATTAAAGATGCTGGCATTTATCTTTCAAGAAGTGCTTGGGATTCAACTTATCCAACCGCTCAAACTACAGTTACTGCTACTGCAGAAATGATAAAACTACTAAGTGGTAATGTTTATAAAACCGATACTTCAAAAACAAAGGTTTCTGATGTCAAATATGGTATCGATAAAAAGATGACTCTTGTCACAATGAAAGATGTTGATTATAACGATCCTTTATGGGATACATTCATTCAACAATTGACATTAGATGAACTGGCAACTGCAACTGTCGAATCATTTGCTTGTCCAGCTATTGATAAACTTGGTCAAAAGAATTTTGCAGTCGGTGATGGTGATGACTCCGTAGGTGGTTCATTTGCAATTGATGCAGAAGGAAAAACAAAAGTCAATTCAATGACTTATACTTCCAAACCAATTTTAACCGGAACATTCAATTCTGACTTAATAAAAAAGAGAGGCGAATTGATGGGTGAAGAAGCTATGTTCTGTGGCTTTATGGAAAACTACAATATCGGTGCAGACTTACATAGAACACCATTCGGTGGTAGAAACTTCGAATATATGTCTGAAGATGCAATCATGTCTTATCTTGCTTCTATTCCTGAAGTCGAAGGTATGGAAAGCAAAGGTACTCATGCTGCTCCAAAACATTTCTGTGGAAATGATCAAGAAACTCATAGAGAAGGTGTCACTACTTTCTTCAACGAACAAGCTTTCCGTGAGAACTCTCTCAAAGCTTTTGAAGGCGCTTTAAGAGTTGCAAAAGCTGGCGGCTTAATGCAATCATTTGAAAGATTAGGTTGCACTTGGACAAGTGCCAACTACAATCTTAATACACAAGTTTTAAGAAATGAATGGGGATATATAGGAAATGTTGTAACCGATGCAACTGCCGGTGCAAGTGAAGGCTATAAATCTCATGCTATAGAATGTATGAATGCAGGAACTCAACAATTTTGCTTAGATGGTAAAGCTGTTGCTGGTACAAAGATTGTCAAATATATTCAAGATAATGATGATGGTGAACTCTTATTGAAGCTTCAAAAAGCTGCTAAGGATTGGGAATATGCAATCTCTAGAAGTGTTGTTATCAATGGAATGTATTCTTCTAGTCGTGTTGTCAGTATTACTCCAACATGGAAGATCGCAATTATTGTTATTCAATCTGTTTTAGGAGCTTTAACCGGTATCAGTGTTATCTCTTTAGCCGTTGTCATTGTATTGGGACGTAAAAAAGGAGGAAATAACTAATGAACTTCTCAATTAAAGAAAATTTTAAAAAGAAAGCATTAGGTTATTATATCGGTTTAATTGCCTGCGCTATCGCTTTTGTCTCCTTTATCATTTTCTTAGTTTATGCTTCTAAGAATAACTCAACTTCTATTTCTTGCATAATTTTCCTTATCGTTGGTATGATTGTTCAATTAGCCATGTTCTTCTTTGATGGTTTAGCTTGTGACCTTATGGCAATTGTTATACCAGTTTGTTACATGGTTGGACTCACAGAAGAACTTCACACTGGTGTCGGCAATATCGTTGATGCAATGCAAGGTATTGTCATGTTCGGCAAATCTGAATTAGCTGTCTTTAATTATTTACTTGCAGTTTTACTTCTTATTGCTACAATCTTAGCTATTGCTCAAGTATTTATGAAAAAGAATAAAGAAGAGAATCTTACTGCTTCTATTTAAAAACACTAATTAATATGACAAAAAGGTTATTAGAATTTAATATTTGTTTAAATAATAAATATCATCTAATAGCCTTTTTATATACTTTTTTTAATTATTGATCAAAACCAATGATTTTATTGTTTATTTTTAAAAAAATAAATAGAAATAAAATCAATTGAGCACATAAAATACAATTTTTTATAATTAAATCGACAATTCCCACTTTTAAATAGATTAATTCAATCCCTATTTTGTCTATCTATTTTATCAACAAAATTTTAATCATCTATTATGATTTGCATATTTTTTAACAAGTATAATATTAAAAAATAAAAAGAAACGAAAACAATAAATTAACAACTTTAGATATACCAATTGCATTGGATAATTATTGAAAACGCATCCATATCTACTTTTCTTTTCGAATATCATTTTAATAATATTATGATATAATTTTTAATATGTTAATTTTTGATACTATTTGCGCATTAGCGACACCACCGTATAAATCTGCATTAGCCCTTATAAGACTTTCTGGACCCAAATCTATCTCGGTCATTTCTAATATGATTAAGATGAATGCAAAGACTTTGATTCCAAATCACAGTTATTTTGTTCATCTATACGCTGATAAAAAAGATAATTCTTCTTTTATCGATGAAGCAATGCTAACTTTTTATAAAGGTCCTAAAAGTTACACAGGGTTTGATACAGTCGAATTTTCAGTTCACGGCAATATGATAATTGTCAACGAGCTTTTGGATGCTCTTGTTAAAAATGGAGCTAGAAGAGCGGATAGAGGTGAATTTTCTGCTCAAGCTTTTTATAATGGCAAGATGGATTTGTTGAAGTCACAAGGCATCAATGATTTAATTAATGCCAATTCAAAAAGAGCTAAAGAAATAGCATCCAAAACTCTCTCTGGTAAAAACACTGAAGATATGACAAATCTAAAGAACAAGCTTTTAGACTACATATCTCAACTTGAATATTTTGTTGAAGATCAATACAGCGATGAAAAAGATGATTATGATGATGAATTAGAGAATGTAAAAGAACAACTTTTAAAAGACATCGCTGATTTAGATATCACTATCGAAAAGACTAAAAGAAGCAATCGTCAATATCAAGGTATCAATGTTGTAATTGCAGGAGAACCAAACGCTGGCAAATCATCTCTTTTAAACGCAATTTTAAAAGAAGATAAAGCAATTGTCTCTCCGATTGCAGGAACCACTCGTGATGTTGTTGAAGGCGAAAAAGAAATCGATGGTATCTTATTCAAATTCAAAGATACTGCTGGTCTTAGAAAAAGCGATGATTTAGTTGAAAATCTCGGAATTGAAAAATCATATGAAATGATGAAAAAAGCCGATATCATCTTGCTTGCTAGTGATACCGGCTTTGAAGAAATTAAAAACAATGATGAATTATTAGAGATTATCAAGAATAAACCTCTTATCAAAATTGCAACGAAGAAAGATATAAATAAATGCACTGAAGGATCTGATATTTCAATATGTTCTTTCAACGATGATTTAACCCCTCTTTATGAAATGATGAAAGATAAATTGGATATCAATCACAAAGAAGATAGTGCATTCTTAGGTCAAAGAGAAGAGGATTTCTTGATATTGATTTCTAGTCAATTAAAAGATGCTACTGTTGCCATTGATGAAACTCATCAAATTGATATAGTGTCTGATAACATAAGACTTGCAATAGCCTCTATCAATGATTTGATGGGAAATAATGTCACTCAAACGATGGAAGATATCTATCAGACATTATTTTCTAATTTCTGTTTAGGAAAGTGATATGAACTTTATAGATACTCATTGTCACATGAATGATGACATGCTTTTTGTAGATAGAAAAGAAGTCATCGAAAAAGCAAAAGAAAAAGGTTGTACTGCAATATTCAATAATGGTGATTCTTTAGAATCGCTTTCTAAAATAATATCTCTTCAAAATGAATTCCCTGATTTTTGTTTTTCAGTTCTTGGAATCCATCCAGAGTTTGCTGCTAAGAATGATGAATACCATAAACAATGTTTTGATTATGTTTTAGACCATATCAAAGAGATCAAAGCTATCGGAGAAATAGGTCTTGACTATCATTATTCTGCTGATGAAATAACTAAAGAAAGACAAAAACAAATATTTATTGAATGGATCAGATTCGCTAAAAAATATAATCTTCCAATAGTAGTTCATTCCCGTGATGCTGCTAGAGATACATTTGATATTATCAAAGATGAAAAACCGAGTGTTGTTGATTTACATTGTTATAGTTCTAGCTATGAATTATATGAAGAATATATGAAACTACCGATATCATTCCATATCGGTGTTGGAGGCGTTGTCACTTTTAAAAATGCAAAAGTATTGAAAGAAGTAGTCCAAAAAGGTGAGATAAAATCATTTTTAACAGAGACAGATGCTCCATATCTAGCCCCTACTCCATATCGAGGTCAAAGAAATGATTCTTCTTATATTCCTTTGATAATCAAAGCTATTGCAGAATTAAAAAATATGGATGAAAAAGAAGTGAGTGAAACACTTTATAGAAACGGAAAAGAATTCTATGGAATCTAATAATGATTATAATAATAGAAGATATCTCTATGTATGCGAAGGACAAACAGATGAAGATAAACTTAAAAAATTAGGTTGTTTTTATGTGATTCCAACAGGCGGAAAATATATAAGACCTGAAATCAGCGCTTTTCTAAAAGAAGTTCATAAAGTTAGAGAAATAGTCATCATCACCGATCCCGATGGTCCTGGTAAAGGAATCAGAGAAAGAATCGAAAGCTATGTAGGTCCTTGTTTAAATCTAAATGCAAAGACAAAACTTGCAAAAGATGAAAAGAAAGGAAAGGTAGGAATAGCACAGATGGAGATGGAAGACTTAAAAACATTATTATGGCCTTGCATCTCACATGATATCAAAGTCGATGATATCTTTTCCTTTGATGAAGATGATTATTATGATTTTGGAATAATAAATGACAAAAAGAAAAGAATGAAATTAGTCAACAAATATCATATTCCATACACTAGCAATAAAAGAGTTGAAGATTGCCTTTTGATGTTGAATATTTCAAAAGAAGAAATCATGGAGGTTTTAAATCAAGATGAATGAAAAAGAAAGAGTTCATAATCTATTAAAAGAATTTGGATACGCAGCAAAAAAATCGTTTGGTCAAAACTTTTTAATAGATTCTGGAATTATAAATAGAATCATTAATAATTTAAAACCAGAAGAATTTGAAACTGTCATTGAAATAGGTCCAGGACTTGGAGCTTTAACAATACCACTTTCAAAAAGAGCAAAGAAATTGGTCGCTGTTGATGCTGATAGAGAAATGATTAATGTTCTCAATTATATCTTTCCAGAACAAGAGAATTTGACACTTGTTCAATCCGACTTTTTAAAATTTAATCCATCTACTGTTTCTAAAATGGAAACAAGAGCATTCATCGGAAATCTTCCTTATAATATAACATCTGAATTATTCGAATATTTCTTAGTCAAAGGCTTTAAAACTTGTGGTGCTATGGTTCAAAAAGAAGTTGCAGATAAACTCACCTATGTCAAAGGTAAAAAAGATAATTCCCCACTAGGTGCATTTATCAAAGTAACCGGAGAGTTGACACTTGTAACTAATGTCGATCGTTCTTGCTTTGATCCTGCCCCAAAAGTTGATTCAGCTTTTATTAGGATTGATCAAACAAAAAAGCAAGATTTTAAATTATATCCAATTTTCAAGGCATTATTTAAAGATCCAAATAAAACAATGTCTAATTGTTTGAAACAATATCCTCAATATAGAGAGATAGCTTCAAAATTAAACGAAGAAAACCCTGATTTATTATCTCTTAGAGCAAGACAATTAGAAGCTGAAGATATTTTAAAAATAGCTAAACAAATTAAAAAATATTCTAAAGATTAAATCATTTAAAATAGACTGCTAGAATTTTCTATCTACATAGAAATCTAGCAGTCTTTTATTTTATTTGATTTCAGTAAAGGTTAAAGTAGCTTGATTGACATCACTTGAAGTGGTGAAATTTTTAACAGTGAAACCATATTTTGGTTTAGTTCCATCATCAAAAACAAATTCGGAATATGTTTTTGCATTGTTATTAGTATCAACCATAAAACTGTTGCCTTTTAAAAATAGTGAACTATCTGATGAATAATTTCTAGAAGAATCTCCAGTTCTTTTACCACTAGCTGGAAGAAGTGAAATAAGTCTGCCACGGTAGAATCTACTATTTGTATCACTTAAATTTGTATCATAACAATAGGATCTTGTATTGTTATACAAATAATAGAACATATATTTCTTTCCCCATTCAGTAGAATATGATGGTAGTCCATCATATACAGTTCCATTCCAAACAGGACTTCCTTTACTATCAGGTAGCATTTTTCCAACTCTTGCATCGATGTGATATACTAAAACACCATTTTTGGTATATCCTCTTAATCCATTTGAATATTTTTCTTTGCTATCAGATTCATTAAGATTAGATGCGGTAGAATATTCAATCAATAGATATTCATCAAATGCTGTGCCATTATATCTAATGCTTCCATCCGAATAACACGGAAGAAGAAACGCTTTGTTTTCAGTTGATTTTGAATTATCAGTCAAAGATGAAAGTGTCAATTCATAGTTATTTGATTTTAAATATTCATCAGTTACGACAAGTGGTTTAATCCATCCTAAGAGATACTTTGAAAATGCACAGTGATCACCTATATTCATATCCATCATATCTATGCCACCAACTGGTGTATCAAAATTAGTTGAAGAATCATAATCATAAGAATAATAATCATCTAATCCTAACATATGGCCAGTTTCATGAATATAAGTATGAGCATCACCGTTTTTAGTGTTATTAGAATTATAAGCAATACTAGATGGATATTTCTTTTCAATAGTAAAGTCGATACTAGCCCAAGAATACAAACAACCCTTTAAATTATCAGTCCCATCAATTGTTTTTGGTGAGCTTTCCCAAGTTGTATATGCCCAAAATGGAGAAGAAGAATCTTTTCGATTATAATTAGCTGAATAAACAAGCCAAACAGCATCAATATAACCATCATTATCAGTATCATATTGAGATAAATCAATAGAACTTGCAAGTTTCTTTAAGGCAGCATCAAGAACGAAATCAGTATATGTTTTTGTATTGCTACTATTCTTTTTATAATTAGAAGAAAACTCGCTTGTTGTTTGATTTAAAGTCAAAGCAGTTGAAACTTCACCTGTGATATTAAGATTTCCATAACTACTCTTCTTATAAAAAGAAGAAACTGATTCCCATCCTGTTTCACTAGATTCACCAAAAAATGTATATTTTAATCTTTCAAGTTGAGTTTCTGTAAATTGAGAATCTTCAAATTGAATTGGAACAACAAGAATTTTTCTATCACCTGTAGAAGGAAGATAACGATATCCTAAATTGATACCAACATTATCTTTTGTAAGATTTTCTTTTTTATATTCACTATTCGTAGATTGATACTTATAAACAGTATTTCCATTTTCATCTGTATAATTCGATGATGAAGTATTAGGAAAAATATGAACGATACATGAAGAAAGTAAAAGTGAAGGAATTGTAATTAAGAAAATAAAAGCTTTATTTTTTTTATTCATATTTTTAATCCTTATAATCAGATAACGGATTTCCTTTATCTTCAACTAAAACTCCTATAGAATCAGCAACATCCATAGCAGTCAAAAATATGGCATCTTCACAATCAACAAGTGGATTATCTTCCTGGCCTACAAAAACAACCTTCTTATTTTTCCTAACAATTTCATCCATTCTATTTAATAGAGCTTGATAACTTTCAGGACGGAGCATTTTATAGCCTTGTAAATATGT
>CAVEQA010000050.1:0-11600 GCA_963617725.1 Paludibacteraceae bacterium | reverse complement strand
AAATGCCTATTATTCAAAAGGATGTGATTCTAAAGAATTATTTAAAGATTTAAAATTTTCAAAAGATTCTTCTTTTTATAAACATCTAAATAAACACAATGTCATTTGGATTGATATGGCTGAAATTTATACTGGTCTTG
The DNA here is from genome assembly GCA_963617725.1 of Paludibacteraceae bacterium. GTDB lineage: Bacteria > Bacillota_I > Bacilli_A > RFN20 > CAG-288 > Enterosoma. Next base: position 11,460 of record CAVEQA010000050.1, on the reverse strand, counting down.
ATGATCCAAATGATTTTGTTAAAAAAATCAAAAGAAATATTCTTTTAGATTTAAAAGAAACATATCAAGATTTTAACTTTGAAGGTTTAAATTTAGGTGAAGCACTTATTCAACTTAATTCTAAAACTAAAGAAACATTTATTTTCTTAATTGATGAATGGGATGTAATTTTTAGAGAACAAGAAAATAACAAAAAACTTTGTGAAGAATATATTATATTTTTAAGAAATTTATTTAAATCTTCTAGTGTATCAGCATGCATTGATTTAGTTTATATGACTGGTATTCTTCCTATCAGAAGATATTCAACTCAGTCTACTTTAAATATGTTCACTGAATACAATATGATTGATCCTATTAATCTGACTGAATTTATAGGATTTACTGAAGAAGAAGTAAAAGATTTATGTACTCAATATAATAGAGATTTCAACGAAATTAAAAATTGGTATGATGGTTATAGACTAAATGGAATTGAAATATATAATCCAAAGTCAGTAGTTGAAGCAATTTTAAGAGGAAAATGCAAAGATTATTGGGTTCAAACATCAGCAATTGAAGCAGTCACCAATTATATGAACTACGACCATGGTGAACTTAAAGATATCATTGCAAAGATGATATCTGGAGAAAAAGTCGATGTTGATGTAACTATGTTCGAAAATGATCTAACTAAGGTTGATTCTAAAGATTCAGCTTTAACTATTTTAATTCATTTAGGATATCTTGCTTATGATGAAGAAAATAAAGCATGTTTTATTCCTAACCATGAAATAAAGGAAGAATTTGAAAGAGCGCTTAAGAAATTGAATTGGATGGAAATCTATAATCCAATCGATAATTCAAAGAAATTATATGAAGAAACATTAAAGGGAAATACTGAATTCATCAATTCTACATTAGATAAAAATCATAAAGATTTAGCAGGACCATTCAATAAGAATAAAGAAGATATCTTAGGTATTATTGTCACTATCTCTTATTATAGATGTCAACAATATTACAATGTCAAAAAAGAAGATATCTCAACTAATGGAAGAAGTGATATCTCATTTATTCCAAAAGATAACACACATATTCCGTTTATTGTTGAACTAAAAGTAGATTCAACACCCGAAGACGCAATATCTCAAATAAAAGAAAAAGAATATTTTAATTCCTTAGGGGATTATAAAGGACAAGTCTTACTTCTTGGAATCAGTTATGATTCAAAGAAATTAAAACACAGTTCGAAAGTCGAAATCATCGAAAAATAAAAATGACTGTTGATAGCCAAATCAAATCGGTTATCAGCAGTCATTTATTTTTTAATTTAAAGACTTTTTCTCTAAATTGGAAACTTTAGTGATTTCCTTGAATATTGGGGTTGTGATTGTATAGATTTTTTCTTCGATACCATCACATGTATCAATCTCTTCAGAATGTTGTAATAGATAGAATAAAACACCAGTAGAAGCTCCAGCTAAATAAGAAGAGAGCAAACCAGCAGATACGCCTTTGAGTTCATCTTTGACTAAATCGACAAAGAAACCGGTGCAGTCATTATTGAATATTTGAATTCCCATATAAACTTGAGAAAGTGTGTTTTTAGAAAGAATGGAGACTATCTTTTCTTTTTCGCTGACAATAGTTGAAACGACAGCGTGAATCAAATAACGATATGCAGTTGAAAAAGAATAATCATTCTCTTTCAATTGAGCCATGAATAATTCTTTGACATTTTCTTCAGCTGACTTAAAGTGATAATTTAAAACATCGTCGATAGTCAAAAAATTATTGTAAAAAGTAGCTCTTGATACCCCTGCTTTTGTGCAGAGATCGGAGATCTTGATTTCTTCGTAATTCTTAACTTCAAGAAGGGAAAATAAAGATTCAGAAAGTTTCTTTTTGGTTTTAATAATTCTTAAATCAGTTTTATTTTTAGACATAATACACCTCAATTAATCTCTTTTACCAAGAGGACCGATGATTTTCAAAATCATCTCTTTAGCTAATGATGGATTAGCTTTGCCTTTACTTTTTTTCATAACTTGACCAACCAAATAAGAAATAGCGTGGTCTTTTCCGTGTTGATGGTCATAAACAACTTGGGGGTTCTCATTGATGACTTCATCAACAATTGAAGAAATAGCTCCTTCATCAGAGATTTGTTCCATTCCTTTTTCTTTAGCTATTTCTTTTGGATTACCACCACTTGTGAACATGATAGAAAGAATCTCTTTAGCTTGTTTAGAATTAACTTTATTTTCATCGATCATATTGACAAGTCTAACAAAGTTTTCTTTTGTGAATTTAAGTTCGGATAATGCTAAGCCATTTTTGTTAAGATATCCAAGAGTGTCAACCATTAAATAGTTCCACAATGTTGTAGGATTTTTAGCACCTAATTCAATGCATTCTTCATAATATTTGACAAAGAGTGGATCTTTTAAAAGCTCTTCAATTTCGTAATTTCCAAGACCTAATTTCTTGAGTTCAACACGATATTGATTTGGAAGTTTATTCATCGAATGAATAGAATCATAGATAAATCCTTCATCTAAATCAATCGGTACAATATTAGGTTCACGGAAATATTTGTAATCGACCGCATTGGTCTTTTTTCTCATCAAGACCGTTTGCTTTTTAGCTTCATCATAACGTCTTGTTTCTTGTTCAACTTGACCACCACTTGTAATAATTTTAGTTTGTCTTTCGATTTCATAATCAACTGCAGACTTGATATTCATGATGGTATTTAAGTTCTTACATTCAGCTTTTGTACCTAATTTATCGCTTCCTTTTTCAGAAAGAGAGATATTGATATCACATCTCATAGAACCATCTTCCATTTTACCATCTGAGATACCTAAATAGGTGACAATCTCACGGATGGATTCAACATATTTCATAGCTTCTTCACCAGAATGCATATCTGGTTCAGAGACGATTTCAATAAGAGGAATACCAGCTCTATTGTAATTGATGAATGTCATATCACCAGTGTGAATTTCTTTTGCAGTATCTTCTTCTAAATGAGCATTGTTGACTCTGACTTTGACAACTCTTCCATCATTTAATGAGAGTTCTACATATCCGTTTGTTCCGATAGGATTGAATTGTTGAGTGATTTGATATCCTTTGGTCAAATCAGGATAGAAATAATTCTTACGATCAAATTCGATGACTTTAGAAAGTGTCATATTCAAAGCAGAGACTAATTTGATACCGTAACTGACTGCTTCTTTATTGACAACTGGCATCGTGCCAGGGAAGGCCATATCAAGAGGCATAACTTGAGAGTTTGGATCTAAACCAAAAGTGTTAGGAGCTTTTGAAAACATCTTTGATTTAGTTTTCAATTGTACGTGAATTTCAACACCAATAGTAGGAATGAGTTCCATATCACTTATCCTCCTTTACTAAATCATGAAGTCCAGTGATATCTTCTATCTCTTTTGCAAGAGCGAAGACATAACCATCTTCAAACACTCTTCCAGTGATATTTACACCAATTGGAAGACCATCTTTTTTCATCATTGGAACTGTGATGGAAGGATTTCCACCGAAATTGCCAAGACTTAAAATATTATCTAAGAAATCAGGTTCAGTTGACCAGGCAGTTGATAATTCTTTAATCTTCTTAGGAATCGAATAACTTGCAGGAACAACTAAATAATCGATGTTATCAAAAAACTTATTGAGTTCGTTGACAATGAGTCTTCTAGCTTTTTGAGCACGATTGAAAAATTCAGGTTGATTTTCAGCAAGAAGTGAAAAACTTCCGATAACAAATCTTCTCTTGATTAAATCAGAAAATCCTTTAGTACGGCAATTTATCATATATTCTTGCCAGGTAGTAGGATTATTATCAGCAGCAGGACCGAATTTAATACCATCTAAATTTGCATCATTAGAGGTAGCTTCAGCACAGCTGATGAGCATATAAGTAGGATATAAAGCATCAAGCAATTCAACTGGATAATCATAACAGATGACTTCATAACCTTTTTCTTCTAAGGATTTTAAAAGTTTTGTATAGGAATCTTTGATATCCTTATCAACGATTGAATCCATGACAGCTTTGAAATATCCGACCTTTTTCAATGTCTTATGTTCTAAGACATAATTTTGATACTTTTCTTTCTTTCTGAAAGAAGAAGACATATCGTTATCATCATGACCGGCAAGATAGGAAAGAATATAACTTGAATCAAGTACATTTCTTGTAAAGTAGGCGATAGTATCAAGTGATGGTGCAAACGGGAAAAGACCATATCTAGAAACTCTTCCCCAAGTAGGTTTAAAGCCAACTAAGCCAGCGTGACTTGCTGGTTTTCTAACTGAATCACCAGTATCACTTCCTAAAGCAAAAGGAGAAATACCAAGAGCTAAAGCAGCGGCGCTACCGCAAGAAGAACCACCGACGATTCTTTCTTTATCATAAGGATTTAAGGTATCGCCTTTATGACCAGTAGTACCAGTGCCACCCATAGCAAGCTCGTCCATAGTAGTCTTAGCTACCATGATCATGCCGGCATTTTTGAGTTTTTTAACAACCGTAGCATCAAAAAGTGGTACATAGCCTTCTAAAATCTTACTAGAAGCAGTTGTTTCAATACCTTTAGTAGAATAATTATCTTTGCAAAGATATGGAATACCTTTTAAGATTTCGTCTTCTTTGACTTCAGTTATCTTCTTAGCTTGTTTTCTAGCCTCTTCAAAAGCAGTTGCTTCAAAACAATTACAACTATCTTTTTTGATTTCTTCGATACATTCTTCAACCAATTCACTAGCAGTCACTTTTTTGTTGACAAGAGCTTTGTGAATTTCAACAATAGATTTATTCATCCACTTCATTTTGATTACCTACAACTTTCGGGAGTTTGACTTGTGTACCATATTTAGTATTAGAGTTGGCTAAAGCATCCTTGACTTTGAGCGGTTTTGATGGTTTATCATCTCTCATAAATTTTTGATGTTCCTTATAAGGGAATGTCATAGGATTAGCTTCATCGACTCCTTTGATTGATTTGAGAAAATCAATTTGCTTTAAAACAGTGTTGAACTCAGAATAAATCAAATCAGCTTGGCCAGGATTCAATTCAAACATGAGATTTTCTGCACAAACATTAATCACGTCTTTTGTAATTTTAATCATAAACCCTCCAACAAAATCATGTGAAATTATATCACATGTTTAATATCTTACCTATAAAATATTATATTATTGTAAAGATTCTGCCTCGATAAGCAAAGGTAAAATCTCATCTTCTGTATAAATAGTGACGCCTAATTTCTTAGCTTTATCAAGTTTTGAACCAGCATCAGTTCCAACAAGAACAAAATCAGTAGCTTTAGACACTGAACCTGCAGATTTAGCACCCAAAGCTTCGATTCTTTTAGTCATCACATCTCTTGAAACCGATAAAGAACCAGTAAGCACGAATTTCTTACCTTTAAAGAAATTATCCTTAGCTTGAATTACTGGATTCAAAATTGAAAAATTCAAACCGAAATTTCTCAACTTTTCAACGATTTCTAAATTGTGTTCGTCGCGGAAATAATCATAGATACCATTAGCAGTTATTTCTCCGACATCTTGTAAAGCGCTGAGTTCTTCAATATTAGCTTTCATAAGATTGTCCAGTTTTTCAAAATGATTTGCTAAAACAATCGCAGTTTTCTTTCCAACATTTGGAATTGCAAGAGCAGCAATCAACATAAACAAATCATTTTTCTTACTATTTTCAATCTCTTTGAATAATGATTCACAAGTCTTTTTTCCAATGCCATCTAATAACATCAACTCTTCTTCATGATCTTTAAGAGTGTAGAAATCAGATATTTCTCTCACTAAGTTCTCATTGAATAAGACTTCGATGATTTTCTCACCAAGACCATCGATATCCATTCCTTGTTTGCTAGCGAAGAAAATAAGAGAATTGATTTTTCTAGAAGGACATCCATCGTTTTTACAGAATGTCTGACCTTGAATCTTTTTCAATTCACTGTGGCAATAAGGACATTCTTTAGGAAACTCATATTCTTTAAGATTTCCATCTCTTCTATCAAGGATGACTTTTTCAACTTCAGGAATGACATCGCCGGCTTTATGAAGAGATACATAGTCACCGATGCGAATATCTTTGGATTTGATGAAATCCTCATTGTTCAAAGTAGCTCTAGAAATCAAAGAACCAGAGACTCTGACAGGAGCTAGGCAAGCCGTTGGGACAACTCTACCAGTTCTACCGACAGTTATTTCAATATCAAGAAGCTTTGTCACCTGTTCTTCCGGTGGGAATTTATAAGCGACTTCCCACTTTGGAGTTTTAGCAGTGTATCCGATTTTATCATACAAAGTCATATCATTGACTTTGATGACAAGACCGTCGATATCATAAGGAAGAGATGGTCTTTTTATAGCGTATTCATGCATGTATTTGATGACTTCATCAATACCTTTGACAAGTCTTCTTTCAGGATTAGTTTTAAAACCTAAGGAAGCGATATAATCTAAAGCATCGCTGTGTTTTGTAAATCCAAGACTTAGAGCATCAGGGACATAATACCAGAACGCTGATAATTTTCTTTTAGCAGTGATAGAAGAATCGAGTTGTTTTAAAGAACCAGATGCTGCATTTCTACAATTTGCAAATAATGGTTCACCTCTACTTGCTCGATCCTTATTGCAAAGTTCAAGAGATGATTTAGGCATAAAAACCTCACCTCTCACTTCCAATTCTCTATCTTCTTTGATATGAGTAGGAATTGATGGAATTGTTAAGACATTCAAAGAAACATCTTCACCGACTGATCCATTGCCGCGAGTTGATGCGATTTCAAAATCACCATTTTCATAAAGAAGCGAGCAAGCAAGTCCATCGATTTTAACTTCGCACATATACTCAACTTCTTTAAGACCGGTGAGCTTTCTGATTGTCTCATCAAAATCATATATTTCTTCTTCATTGAAGACATCAGCGATTGAAAGCATGTACTGTTTATGAGTGACTTCTTTAAATCCTTTGATGACACCGCCACCGACACGATTTGTCGGGGATAAACGATCTTTTAAATCAGGTCTTTTTCTCTCCAACATTTGAAGTTCTTCCATCAAAGAATCGAATTCAGCATCTGAGACTAACGAGACATCGTTGACATAATATTCATAGTTATATTTATTTAATAAATCAGTGAGTTCTTTTACTCTTTCTTTATCTTTATCAATAATTTCCATATTATTCCCCACTTATCTTTCTAAACGCTTTAAATCCAATCATCAAAGTTTTAACTCCATATGGCTCTTGGAATTTTACTTTTATCTTATTTCCTTCAACCTGGATAACTTGGCCGATTCCAAAGCTAGTATGAGCAATTTTATCTCCGATAATATAATGATTCTCATCAGCATTTAAATCAACTTGTTTAGTCGCACTTGCAGAGATGAACTTTTTAGCATCACTATTACCAAACAAAGAACCATTGACTTTAGCTTTATGTCCACCCATTGATGAATAATAATTATTAGCTTTATCACTGATAGATGGATTGACTTCTTTAGGTTTCTTTTTGAGTTTCAATTCATCAATAAACTGAGATGGAACATTAACCGTTCCTCTGAAATTATAGCCGCCGAAACTTGATATGTATAAAGTCTTTTGAGCTCTAGTACAACAGACATAGAACAATCTTCTTTCTTCTTCAATAGAAGCACTGCCTTCAGACATAAGAGCGTGATAGGAAGGGAAAATTGTCTGAACCATACCTGTGACAAAGACAACCGGGAATTCAAGACCTTTGGAAACATGCCCTGTCATCAAAGAAACTTTTTTATCATCTTCCATCGTGTCTTGATCAGATTGTAAAGCGACAGAAATCAAGAAGTCTTCCAAAGTGGAATCGACTGGATTTCCTTGTTCATCTAAAATAGGGGAATCCAAAGCTTGAGTCAAAGAACGGATGAATTCATTGACATTATCGACTTTTGAACTTGAAGACGAAGCTGTAAAGGTGAGCTTTTCTTCGTTCTTTTTATCCTCGCTAGCGACATAATCGAAGAATCCTGTTTCAATGAAATAAGACCTTATCGCACTCAAGAGTGTCGCATTATCGCATTTTGAACGGTAAACATCGTTGATTCTATCAAAAGCAGTATAAAATTTATCTAATGCCATGACACTCTTTGAAGTCAATCTGAGTTCATTTCTATGATATCTGAAAATATCGAATAACAACGTCTCTTCTCCGATATCATTTCTGAGAATTCTCGCTTTTTCAATAGTCTTATCACCGATACCTTTAGATGGTGCTTGTAAGATTCTCAAGAAAGAGAAATCATCAGGATTGATCAAAACTCTCAAATAAGAAAGAGCATCTTTGATTTCAGCTCTTTCATAGAACTTTAAACCACCATAGATTTGATATGGAATTTTAAAATTAGCAAGTTGCTTTTCAAGGGAGTTAGAAAGATAGTTAGCACGGTAGATAATAGCGATATCTTTAAAACCACATTGATTTTTGATGACCATATTTTTGATCTTTGAGGCGATAGCATAAGCTTCTGAATCACTAGTATCAAAATTATTATAAGAAACTTCATCACCGATGACATTATTAGCAGCGTGTAAATCTTTCGCCATTCTATCTGTATTATTCTTGATGAGATTATTAGCAGCATCAAGGATATGTTGAGTAGAACGATAATTATCATCTAAAACTACTGTTTCTAAATCTCTGAAATCTCTTGAAAGTCTTGATTTAATGATATCATTTTTAGCACCACGCCATGTGTAAATTGTTTGATCAGGATCACCGACGACAGTCAACTTTGTCGGTCTATTATCACTTGATGGTCGCATGAATAGTTTGACTAAATCATACTGGACAGTGTTAGTGTCCTGAAATTCATCGACTAAGAAAATATCATATTTATTTTGCCAAGCTAATTTGACATCAGGACATTCTCTCATGATCTTAGTTGTGAACATCAAAAGATCATCAAAATCGAGAAGATTTTGTCTTCTTAAACTCTTTTGATATTCCTTATATACATGAATTAAATCATCATAAGAATAGATAGCACCAAGAGGTACATCAACAGTCTTGACTTGACTTGGCCAGATACCATCATTTTTTAAGCTTGAAATTTTAGAAATGATAGCTTGAACATATTCTTTACTGCTACCTTTTGTCATCGTTTGAAAAATCAATTTATATATTGAATTCTGATCAGAAGTATCTACAACATTGAATTGATTGGTGAAACCTTCAAGATGGAAGATTTCCTTTTTTAAAAATCGATAACAAAAACCGTGGAAAGTAGAAATCAAAGGCAATGAAGAGATAAATCGATCACTCTCATTTTGAAGAATGCTAGAAACACGCTCAGACATTTCCCTTGCTGCCTTATTTGTAAAGGTGATTGCGACCATTCTTGAAGGAAGCATACCTTCATCGATCAAATAGGCGATACGATAAGATAATGTTCTGGTTTTACCAGTGCCAGCACCGGCGATAATTCTCAGATAATCTGCTTGACTAGAAGCAGCTTTAAATTGTTTGTCATTCAGTTTATTTGCAATATCCATATTTAAATTCTCACAGTCAAAATTATATCAAAATAACATTTGTACAAAAAGTCTTGACATATTCATCATTGAATTTTTGCTTTGATATCACACTTTTTGAACACACGTTTTCTAGCAACAAAATAAAGACAAATACCATGAGCAATCGCGGTGATAAACCAAGAGACCGGATAAGCCAAATACAAATACATCATCTGATGCATCTCAGGAAGCATGAAAATAGTGAAGACATAAACAACACGGACAACACAAATTCCTATAAAAGAAACTAAAGCAGGTAAATTGGATTCACCAAGTCCTCTTTCAAGTGAGGCTAAACAATCGACAAGAGCCATTAAGATATGAGAGCCTAAATTTATAAACATACAAAGTTGAGCGATTTCCATCGCCTTGTTGTAATATTCCATATCATCACCTGGATGGATGATAAGTCCAAGAAGTGGAATTCTCAAAAGAATTTCAATACCAGATAATAAAGCATCGACACAAACGCAGTAGATGATACACCACTTCATCGATTTTTTTATGCCATCCTTGTTCTTAGCTCCGATATTACTTGCAACAAAGGCAACTCCAGCTTGGGAGAAAGCATTAGCACCATTATAAACAAAGGCGATAAGTCTTTGAGCACTAGAATCACCAGTAACTGTGCTATCACCGAAAGAATTGATATGTGATTGAATAAGAACATTAGCTAAATCAAACATCATAGATTGAATGCCAGCTGGGATACCAATCTTGAGCATCTGAATGGTTTCTACTTTATAAAATTTTAAATTTTTGAATTTAAAACTAGCAAACTCTTTACCTCTCATCAAAGAGATATAACATAAAATTGAACTTACAACTTCAGAACTTACTGTTGCAATGGCAAGTCCTTTAACTCCGAGATTAAATGGTGGAAGAACTAAGACAATATTAAAACAGACATTGAAAATACCGCCGATAGTGAGATATAAAAATGGCTTAAATGAATTTCCCATACCTCTTAAAGAAGCAGCTGAAAAATTATAGAGCAATAAGAAAGGAACACCGATGAAATAAATGACCATATAATCAGTCGACATATCGATCATATTTTCACTAGTTCCCATCAGCTCTAAGAAAAATCTTGAGCAAAAAATTCCGATAAGAACAAGAACCACACCAGATATAAGCGCTAATAATGTGGAACTTCCGATGATTCTTTCTGCCTTATCTTTATCTTTGGCACCAAAAGCATTTGATACGACAACATTGACACCGACAGAAAGTCCGATGAATAAATCGACTATCAAAGAACAAATAGAACCAGTAGCTCCAATTGCTCCAACTGCCAAATCAGAAACTAAAAATCCACAGATGATATAGTCAGCCAAATTAAAAGATAATTGTAACCAACTGGAAAGCATCAACGAAATTGCAAATATCGCCATGTTTTTGACAATATTATTGCCTGTCATATCAACTTTTGTCGAAATTTTCTTCATATTTCACCTCAAAAAATGCCTTGATATTATATTCTTATTTTTTACTTTTATAAATGTATTTGTACAATAAAATCTATGAAAGCGATATATAAGAATCAATGAGTCAAAAGATATCTAATTCCTTTTATCAATCTATCATTGCAATCTTTAAAATGACCACCATCATTCATCTCAAAAAATACATTTTTACCCTTATTTTTCAATAAATCAACAGATTCATTCATCATATCTATAGATTTAGAAAGAAATACATTTTTAGTATTGCTCTCGATATCTCCAATTGAAAAATACCCGTCATCAAAAGTGAAATCATTATCCTTTATATAATCAATGAATCCAGGAAACCATAAAGATGCCGAACAACAGCAAATCTTATCAAAAATATCAATTTTAGAAGTCGAATATAAAGCAAATAATCC
>CAVEQA010000049.1:0-11747 GCA_963617725.1 Paludibacteraceae bacterium | reverse complement strand
CTTTGTAACCCAATAATGCCTTTATTTTTTCTGATTTTAAATAACAAAATTTTTAAAATCCGAGCGTTTTCTTAGATAATTTATAGTTATTTGTTATAATTAATATAGGAGTTAAACAATATGGATAAAACTAGAGTTATAAAAGTTAAACAATCAGTCTTTGCTAATAATGATTTGAGAGCTGATCAAGTTAGAAAGAAATTAAAAGAAAGGAAGACATATCTGGTAAATGTTATGTCTAGTCCTGGTTCTGGAAAGACAACTTTACTTGTTGATTTAATCAATCGTTTAAAAGATACATTTAAAATAGGTGTCATTGAAGCTGATATGGATGCTATCGTTGATGCTAATACTATCAAAGAAAGGACTGGTGTTAAAACCATTCAACTTCATACATCTGGTGAATGTCATTTAGATGCTAAAATGGTTGATGAAGCTGTTGATTTTTTAGGGGATGATAATCTTGATTTGATTTTTTTAGAAAATATTGGAAATTTAGTTTGCCCAGCAGAATTTGATACTGGTGCTACTTTAAAGTTAGTCATTTTATCAATTCCTGAAGGTGATGATAAACCACTTAAATATCCTTTGATGTTCAGAAAAGGTGATATTTTTGTCTTCACTAAGACTGATGCAAAAATCATTTTTGATTTTGATTTCAATAAAGCTGAAGATAGTATCACAAAACTTAATCCGAATGCTAAGTTTTTCCCAGTATCAGTTAAAGCAAATGAAGGTGTTGACGCTTTAAAAGATTTCTTTATCGAACAAGTAAAGGCATATCAAAATGATTGATTTTTCTTTTTGCTATACTAAAAATGAAGAATTAGATGCTAAAGAAGTCGTCTCTTGTCTTAAAAATATCGGATATAAGTTTGATGAAAATAAAGTCGATCTTAACAAGGTAATCATTATTTGTTTGAATAAGGATAGTAAAAAGGAAGTTCTTTTAAATTCGTATCCGTGGCTTAAAGATCAATTCTTATATTCTTCTGAAAATTATTTAAAAGTGATGCCATTATTCATCTATCATTCAAATGATGAAGATATTGAAAAATTATTCGAAGATAACATCGGAGAATTGTATGAAGATATTTTTTCTGGTGAATTTAAACCTTATGGTTGGAATTTAGATAGTAACAATCCAGAAATAGAATTTGATAGAGTTCTTGAACAATATTCAGAATAATGTTTAGCTTCTAGTATTAAACTAGAGGCTTTTTAATTTTTTAGCACTCTTTACTTGAAAGTGCCAAAAACTTGAATATAATATTAATCAAGGAGTTATACCTAAAATGATTGAAAACAAAAAATTTAAAACTGAATCAAAAGAATTATTAAACCTTATGATCAATTCCATCTATTCTAACAAGGAAGTCTTCTTAAGAGAATTGATCTCAAATGCTTCAGATGCAATTGATAAATATAAAATTTTAGCTCTTTCTAGTGAAGGAAAATATCAAGATAAGAATTACCAAATTCTCATCAGTAAAGATGAAAAAGAAAAATGGATTCAAATTCAAGATAATGGTATCGGTATGTCTAAAGCTGATATTGAAAAGAATTTGGGAACCATCGCAAAATCTGGAACTAAGGAATTCTTAGAAAAGTACAAAGAAGCTAAAGCTAAGAATCAAGATGTCGATTTGATCGGTCAATTCGGTGTTGGTTTCTATTCTGCCTTTATGGTTGCTAAAAAGATTGAAGTTTACACTCGTGATCTTGATGGTAATAGTTATGTCTTCTCTTCTGATGGCGTTGAAACCTATTCTATCGAAGATAAAGATATCGATTTCTTAAAGGATAGTGGTTCTGCTGTAAGAGTCTATTTGAAAGATGATGAAGAGGATGAGAAATATTCTCAATATCTTGAAGATTATCAAATCCGTTCTTTAGTCCGCAAATATTCTGATTTCATCCGTTATCCAATTGTTATGAACTGCAAACATTCAGTTCAAGATAAGGATGAAAATGGAAAAGAAATCGATGGTAAATATCATGATGAATACACACTTGATACTTTGAATTCTATGATTCCATTATGGAAGAAGAACAAGAAAGATGTCACTGACAATGATTTAGCTGAATTCTATAAAACTAGATTCAAAGATTATGAAGAACCACTTCTTTCTATGAATATCAAGGCTGAAGGTATGCTTGAATACAATGCTTTGATTTATATCCCAAGTCATGCTCCATACAATCTTTATGCTCAAGATTATGAAAAAGGCTTAGCTTTATATGCTAAAGGTATTTTCATCGAAGAAAAGAATAAAGAACTAGTTCCTGATTATTTGAAATTTGTCAGAGGTTTGATCGATAGTGAAGATCTTTCTTTAAACATCTCAAGAGAAATGCTTCAAAAATCTCCAGTTCTGACTAAGATTGCTAATGCTATAGAAAAGAAGATTGTCGACCGTTTAAAACAATTGAAAGATGAAGATTATGATAAATATCTCACCTTCTTCAAAGAATACGGAAACTTCATCAAGTTCGGTATTTATTCTTCATATGGAATGAAGAAAGAGATGCTTCAAGATTTATTGGTATATAAATCTTTGAAAAATGAAAAACCTATTTCTTTAAAGACTTATAAAGAAGCAATGGATAAAGATCAAAAAGTTATCTATTATGCAACTGGTAAGACAGTTGAAAGCATCAAGATGCTTCCAGAGATGGAAAGATTTAGAAAGAATGGAATGGATGTTCTTCTTCTTGACGAAAATGTCGATGAATTTGCTATCTCAATGATGCAAAAATATGATGATATCGAATTCAAGAATATCACTTCTCTTGATGATCAATCCTTATCTAAAGAAGAAAAAGAACAAATTGAGAAACTTGAAACTGAAAACAAAGCTTTATTAGATATGATGAAAGATTCTTTGAAAGATAAGGTTGATAATGTCAGTTTCTCATTGAACTTAGGTGAAAATCCTGTCAGTATCGCTACTAAAGATGGCCTTTCTTTGAATATGGAAAATGTCTTGAATGAAGAAAATCCACAAGTAAAGAATAATCCAGATGAAAAAGTAAAAGCTAATAAGGTCTTGCAGATCAATCCTGATAATGCCTTATTCAAAGCAGTTAAAGGTGAAACTGATTCAAATAAGATTTCACTTCTCAGCAATGTCTTATACAATGAAGCAATGTTAGCCGAAGGTTTTGAAATCGATGACAAAGCAAAGTTTGTAAAAGATTTGAATGAATTGATTCTCACATTGACAAATAAGTAAATAATTGGCTATTATATCCAGTTTTATAACTTGGTATAATAGCCTTTTTTGATGAAAAAATAGGGAATTATGAAAGTGCTTTTACATATATTTAATTTCAAGCACTATCGATAATTAAGAGTAGAATATTTTCTCGGTGAGGAAATCAAATATGGAAATCATCAAAGAGATATTTACGGATCAAAACTTTTTAGGGGCAATCATCGCTTCTATCGCTTTCATTATGATTGGATTCATTTTAAGAAGAACTAATATCATAAATGAACACGGAAAAAGAACTATCAATGCAATCGTTATGTATGTCGCTATTCCTTGTATGGCGTTTTGTGCTTTCATGTCTGATTTTAAAGAAGAAGAATTTGTTCAAAATATAATGATCTTAGTTTTTGACTTTGCGTTTTATGCGATTGTAATTCTATTATCTTCTTTGATATTTATCAAAAAAGGTAAAGAGACAAGAAGAATCCTTGGTATTTTCGTATCTGTTGGACAGTTGACTTTCTTTTCAACTCCTATTTTAAAAGCTATCTATTCAAATAATCAATCAAGTGTTTTAATCCCAGCTTCATTGATGACAATCCCATTTAGATTCATGACATATATTTATGCGTATTTGATTATCTCTGGTATCAAGTTATCCAAAGACACAGTTGGTAAAACACTTAAAAGCATTTTCTTAACTCCTATTATGATTTGTATGTTTTTTGGTCTTCTTATTTGGCTTATTCAAAATGTGATATTCCAAGTTGATGTCGATGGTGTAAGTTACGGATTTTTAAGAATTGATAAAACCTGTCCAGCTTTATATAAGATATTCCAATTCGGTGATAGCTTAGCAACTCCTACATGTATGTTGATGATCGGTGTTACTTTAGGAGAGAGTGACTTTGTCTCTGCAATTAAGAATAAATTAGCATGGCTTATCGCTGTTTTGAGAACTATCGCTGTTCCTCTTCTCATTTTAGGTTTGTGTCTTGTTCTTCAAGCGACTAAGCTATTCACTTTTGATGAATATCAATTAGCAGCGCTTGTCATCGGTAATGGAGCTCCTGTCGGTGCTGTTGTCACTGCATACTGCGTCAATTATAAAAAGCAAGCCTATTTAGGAAGTGATGCTATATTCTTATCTACAGTTCTTTCAATCATTTCAATTCCTTTATGTTTTATTTTGATCAAATTTGCAGTTGCTCTTCCTATTTTTTAAACTGAAATTTATAATATAGCCATGTATTACATATATATTGGAAAAAATCATGATTTGTCAAATCCTGATAAGGTAATCGTAGAAGAAAATGATAAATACTTTGAAAGAAGTATTCAAACATCATGGGATTTATTAGATGAATTCTTAGTGAGAAAGTTGAAGTCGGGTGATGATGATTTTTATTCCATTGAAGACCATCAATTTGATGAGATTATCGATAAATGGGGTGGAAGTAAAACAGGTTATCGAAATCTCAATGTTGATCATCTATTCGATAATTTCGGGTATGGTGATGAATACGATGAATGAAATAGTTAATAGAATGAAATATTTTTTTAAAAGTATTGCATTCTATTTTTTTATTTATATAATTTTCATTATGAAAAATAATTCACGAGGTGAACTAAATGAAAAAAGAACCATCGATTAAAGAATTTGTTTTCGGGCAGTTGTACACTTACTTCTGGTCGAAAAATAATCTCAGCAATCTCTTTCCTGAATTAGGTGCGGGAGAAGTGCTATTTTTGATGTCTATTTATTTTTGCGGCGGTAAGATGAGCCCTAAAGATGTCGCGACTCAACACAAAGTAAGCAAAAGCAGAGTTGCTAATGCTGCTAAGGGATTAGAGAAGAAAAATTATCTAGATCACATCCAAGATTCTTGCGATCATCGAAAAAAGTATTTCACCTTGACTAAAAAAGGATTGGAATTCACAAAAATAATCGAAGATGATCTTCAAGAATATTCTTCATATTTAGAGGACACATTTGGCAAAGAAAAAATGGATGAAACATGTTTGTTTTTACAAAGCCTAACTGATGCTTCGGAACAATATTATCAAAAGAAAGGACATAAAAATGATTAAATTACTCAAAAAACTTCGACCCATCGATTGGGTATTTATGACGATAATCATCGGACTCACTATCCTTCAAGTTTATTGTGTTATGACTATGACTGATTATATTTCTTACATAATGAAGTCGATAACATATGTAAATTACAAAAATCATCCTGAACTCATATCTCTTGGAAATGATATGACATTAGGCAATATCATTCCAAATGTCTTCACATGGGAACAATTTGATAATGCGATATCAACTGGTTCTTTTGCAGGTCTTGACCCTTCAAAACAATCAGAGTTTTCAACTATCGTTCATTCGATTGCTACTTCAAGTGTCAACGATATTTGGTTCAATGGTATTATGCTCATTGTCATTGCACTTGGTTATATGTGTGTCCAAGCTTTGATTGTCACCTTTGCTTCTTTTATCGCTGCAAGTTTTGCTACTAATGTCAGAAGTGAAATCAACGAGAAAGTCTCAAAGATGTCTTTAAACAATATCAATTCCTTCTCAATTCCTTCTTTGATAACTAGAACTAGCAATGACTTAGAGACAGTTCAGATGACGATTCTTCTTGTCACTAGAATGTTCTTCGCAGCTCCTATCACTGTCATTTGGGCGGTCATCAAGATACAAGCTAGTTCATTTGAACTTACAATGGTCAATGCTGTTGCGATTATAGCTTTAGTCATCTGTTTGATTCTCATCATGTTAGTTGTCATTCCTAAATTTAAGATTTCGCAAAAATATATCGATAGACTCAACGGTATCACCGAAGAAAGTCTTAAAGGTGTTAGAGTAGTTCGTGCTTTTAATGCTGAAAAATATCAGGAACGCAAATTCGATACTGCTAATAAAGATTTGATGAAATTAAATCTTTTCACAGGACATGCTATCGGATTGATGTCTCCGGTGATGACACTTCTTATGAATGGTGTCACTTTAGCTTTGTATTATGTCGGTGCTATTTTGATCAATAACAATTCGATGATTTATGCTGATTTGGTTTCTTTTGCTCAACTCTCAAGTCAAATCATCATGTCATTCATGCTTCTTTTGATGTTGTTCATCTTCTATCCAAGAGCGAGTGTCTCAAGTAAACGTATCAATGAAGTCTTAGATAGTGTTGATGAAATAACTGATCCTAAAGAAGAAAAACAATGCCTTGAAAAAGGTGTAGTTGAATTTAAAAATGTCTCTTTCCATTATCCAGGAGCTAGCGAGAATATTTTCTCAGATGTATCTTTTAAAGCTAATAAAGGAGAGACGGTTGCGATTATCGGAGCTACTGGTTCGGGTAAGACAACACTTATCAATTTGATACCTCGACTTTATGATTGTACAAGTGGTGAAGTGAAAATTGATGGCGTCAATGTCAAAGATTTAAAACAAGAAACACTTCATAAGAAGATAGGTTTTATACCTCAAAAAGGTTTGTTATTCTCTGGAACTATCAAATCAAATCTCATGCTTGGAAATGATAGTTTGACAGATGATGAATTCAAAGAAGTGTGCGATATCTCATGTGCAAGTGAATTTGTTGAGAAGATGAATGATAAATATGAATCTCCGATTTCTCAAGGAGGTACTAATGTCTCAGGCGGTCAAAGACAAAGACTTTGCATTGCAAGAGCTTTAGCCATCAAACCAGAAATCGTCGTCTTCGATGATTCTTTCTCAGCCTTGGATTTTAAGACTGATTTAGCAGTCAGACAAAATATCAAAAATAAAATGCCAGAAGTTACTAAGGTGATTGTCGCTCAAAGAATCGGAACTATTATGGATGCTGATGAAATCATCGTTCTTGAAGATGGAAAAGTGGTAGGACAAGGTAAACACAAAGATTTGTTGAAATCTTGTAAAACCTACCTTGATATCGCTTTATCACAACTTTCAAAGGAGGAATTAGGCTTATGAAAAAACACTCTTTTGCAAATAATAAAGAAAAAATAGATAAAAAAGATTTAGCTAAATATCTCTCATCCACCAAAACATTCTTGCCATATATCATCATCGCATGCCTTTTGTTACTTGGATATGTAATTCTTCAAATATTATCTCCACAATATTTATCCGATATGACAAATTTGATTGCTGTCAGTGGAAATGGAAACACAATCGATATTGATAAAGTAACACATTATTTGATAATACTTCTTTGTTTTTATATCGCTGCAGTTCTCTTGAATTATTCTGCTTCCTTCATTTTGACTAAGGTCAGTCAAACTTACGCATATAATTTGAGAAAGAGCATCTCAAGTAAAATCAATCTGATTCCACTCTCTTATTTTGATAAGACAAGTGTCGGTGATATTCTCTCACGTGTGACAAATGATGTCGATACTTTGTCTCAGTCATTAGATCAAGCTGTCAGTATGGTCATCTCCTCTTTGTTTATGATTGTCGGATCTCTTATCGGTATGTTTATAACTTCCTGGCAGATGGCACTTGTTGCTTTGATAGCGATTCCTTTGATGGCTCTCTTCACTATTTTTGTCATCAAATTTGCCGCTCCGATGTTCATAAAAAGACAAGAAAGTATCGGAGTTGTCAACGGAATTGTTGAAGAAAAATATTCTGGTCAACTCGTCATCAAAGTCTTCAATGCTGAAAAGAAGATGAATCAACAATTTGAAAAAGAAAATGTTGAACTTGGTAAGACGATGACAAAAGCTCAAATCTTCGGCGGTTTGATGATGCCACTCAATTCTTTTGTGTCTTATGTCACGATGAGTCTTGTGTATCTAAGCGGTGGATTATTGCTCGCTAATAATGTCGGTGGCATAACTTTCGGTACTATTACCGCATTCACTGTCTATGTCAATTTATTCCAATCACCACTTTCACAATTAGCTCAGGCTTTGAACACTCTTCAAAGTGCTGGAGCAGCTTCAAAACGTGTCTTTGATTTCTTAGCCCAAGAAGAAATGCCTGATGAAGATAAAAAAGAAAGAAAACTCATCTCAAATACAAATTCAAATGTCAAAGGTGAAATCATCTTTGATCATGTCCATTTCTCATATGATGAAACAAGAGAGATCATTCACGATTTCTCAGCCGTCATCAAACCAGGAATGAAGGTTGCAATCGTTGGACCTACTGGTGCTGGTAAAACTACTATGGTAAATCTTTTGATGAGATTCTATGAAATCAATCAAGGAAAAATAACTATTGATGGTATCGATATCAAAGATATGAAAAGAGAAGAAATCCATGATTTGTTCGGTATGGTCTTACAAGATACTTGGGTCTTCAATGGAACTTTGAGAGAAAATCTCTGTTATTCCACAACTGATGTGACCGATGAAGAGATAATGAAAGCAGCAGATGAAGCAAATCTCAGTCATTTCATTGAAACATTACCTGGTAAATTGGATTATGTTATCAAAGACGGAACTTCTATCTCGGCTGGTCAAAAACAGTTGATAACTATCTGTAGAGCTATGCTCAGAAAAACCCCGATGATGATTCTTGATGAAGCCACTTCAAATGTCGATACTAGAACTGAAGAGGAAATTCAAGAAGCGATGGATAAATTGACAAGTGGAAAGACAAGTTTTGTCATCGCTCATAGATTATCGACAATTAAAAATGCTGATTTGATACTCGTTATGAAAGAAGGAAATATCATCGAAGTAGGAAATCATGATGAATTGATGAAATTGAATGGTTTCTATGCTTCTTTGTACAGTTCTCAATTCGCTTTCGAATAAATATCTATCCTGCTTAGAATTTCTAGGCAGGATATTTTTTTGTAAACGGTTACAAGACTATATTTTAAATTCATTTAAAATACTGCTTCAAAACTCATTAAAAATAGAAAATTTGAAAAATATTATCAATTTATAACATTTATTCTTTTTTCGTGATATACTTATTTTAATATGTAAGCGATTACAAAAGGAGAAATTATATGAGCTATATTCCACAAAATATACGCAATGTCGCAATTGTCGGACATCAGGGAAGTGGTAAGACTAGTCTTGTTGAATCTTTGGCGTTAAAATCCGGTTTAATTTCAAAAAAAGGAAGTATTGAAGAAAAAAATACTTTATCTGATTTTTTACCTGACGAAAAGAAGAAAAAATCATCTCTTTCTTCAAGTGTTGTTCCACTAGAATACAACGGGTATAAGATCAATCTCATCGATGTACCAGGAAATGATGATTTTATCTTTGAAACTATCGGTATCACTAAGATTATCAAAGGTGCTATCTTAGTTATCGATGCTTCTAAAGGCGTTCAAATCGGTACGATTAAGAATTTCAATCTTTTGAAAAAAAGAGGTGTTCCTATCTTTATTTATCTAAATAAAATGGATAAAGAAAACGTCAGATTTAACGACTTATATCAAGAGATATTAGAAAAGTTGGATTCTAAAAAGGTTGTTCCTTTCTGTTATCCTACTGGTCACAATGAAAATTTTGATGGTTTTGTCAATGTTGTTGAATTGAAAGCAAGAAAATATAACGGAAAAGAATGCGTTGATGATGTCATCTATGATGATAAGAGACAAATCATCTTTTCTCTTCACAATAGATTATGTGAGGCTGTAGCAACAACTGATGATGAAATGCTTGAGAAATTCTTTTCAGGAGTTCCGTTAACTAATGATGAAATTAAAAAGGGCTTAAGACAAGGTGTTTTAAACGGCGAATTATATCCTCTCATTGTCGGGTCTGCTACTAAGAATATCGGTATCAATACACTTCTTACAATGCTTGTTGATTATCTACCATCTCCTGCTGATTTAAAACCGATTCAAGCGGTTGATAAAGAGTGCAATGATGTTGAAGTTAAAACATCTATTGAAGAACCAAGCTCTCTCACTGTATTTAAAAATGCCTATAATCAATATCAAGGATTGGTTTCAGTTTTCAAAGTTCAATCTGGAAAAATTAAATTAGGTGATGAGCTTGTATGTTTAAATAACAATAAAGAATATAAGATCAATTCCTTATTCTCAATAGTAGGAGAAAAATTGACTCCAATAACTGAAGTCAGTGCTGGTGATATCGCTTGTACTTCAAGATTGGATGATGTCAAACTTTCTTATACCTTATCAAGTAAAGAAAGACCAGTTATTTTTAAAACTGTCTCATATCCAACACCGGTCTATTTTAAAGCTATAGTTCCAAGCACTAAAAAAGACTCTGATAAATTATTCCCAGCTATCGAAAAGATGATGCTTGAAAATCCAACCATCATGTTAAAGAAAGAAGAGACGACAAATCAAATTATCATCGGAGGATTGAATCTAACTCATCTCACATATGTTCTTGACAAATTAGAAAACGAATATCAAATACATTTTACAACTGAGAAAGTCAGAATTTCTTATCGTGAAACTATTACTTCTGCTTATGAATCTGAAGGTAGATTCATCAAACAAAGCGGGGGAAGTGGATATTATGGTGTTGTCAATATGAGATTTGAACCGAGTTATGAAACTTCATTTGAATCAAAAGTCTTCGGTGGTCATGTATCAAAAGGGTATTTCCCAGCTGTTGAAAAAGGATTCTATGAAGCTATGAATCAAGGAAGTTTGATTCAAGCACCTGTCATCAATGTCAAAGCTATTTTATTAGATGGTAAAGAACACAGTGTCGATAGCAATGAAATGGCCTTCAAAAATGCTGCTATATTAGCGTTCAGAAATGCATATATGAATTGTAGACCTGTTCTTTTAGAACCATACGATAGAATCATAGTTAACACCAATAGCGATTACTTAGGTGCTGTTTTATCAGATTTGACAAAGCGTAGAGCAAGAATTCTTGAAACTAATGAAGGAATGAATAATACTTTAGAAATTGTAGCAACAGTTCCAGAAAGTGAGATTCAAGAATATGCAAATGAGTTAAAATCACTAACAAAAGCAACAGCTTTCTTCAATCTAAAATTTGAAAACTATGAACAAATGCCAAAGGTAATTGAAACAAAAGTGATTGAAGATTACAAGAAAGAAAATTAATGCCAATTTAACAAACAAAATAAAAAGTGAGAAGTAATTCTCACTTTTTGTATGTCAATTTTTTAAGTTATGCAGTTGTTACAACTGTATATTTGTTAACCTTACCACTTTTGAAGTAGATGCCATCAATTTCACTTGAGTCTTTTTCAAATTGGAAAGTTTTATCCGTATCATTCAATACTAATGTCAATGCTTCATCTTCAAGAGTAAATGTCAACTTATCATCTTCAATATCATAAGCGACATCTTTGAAATTACAATTTCTTCCACCTAATGGAGTAGAATCTGTTGCACCTGTTCCTGCTGAGCAAGAAAGTGTTGCTTTTGTCGAATCGAAAACGATGTAACAAGTAGTATTACCTGTGCCTCCAACAACTGTTCCTTTATATGTTTTTCCAGCTAACCATTCTGGAATTTGAACTATATATTCTGTACAAGTATAGGTTTTATCATCATTGTTGAAGGTGATTGTATATTTCTTACC
>CAVEQA010000048.1:0-11862 GCA_963617725.1 Paludibacteraceae bacterium | reverse complement strand
GGTTATCTCAGTGCTGCTATGATTTTATATTATTCAAAATATCAATTTAATGATAATTTCGTTTCAAATAACTATATAAAATATAAAAATGGAAATAAAAGATTCAAAGTAGAATTACATGATGAACTTTACAATATTGGATTAAGCTTAGGCAAGAAAAGTTCTACAACAGCATTTGATATTAAAGATGTAATGTCCGAGTATTGCAAACGAAAAGGAATTAATTCCAACCATTATGCCATGTTACTTTCAACAGTTGCAAATATAAATATGTGTATTCAGGATAATAAACCTATTGCACTATTTGGAAACTTTGTTCGACCTGATAATGGTAAAAAAGTTAATCACGCTGTAACTTGTTATGGAACAAGAGATGTTCCATTAGGTCAAGGCCAAACAAATAGATATTTTATAGTTAATTTTGGTTGGACTGGTTATTCCAGAGTATATTTATTAGATAATATATTTAGAAATCCAGTCGGTAGTATGTATAATATGAATTATTGATTATGAAAAAGAAATTATTAATTATCAGTACATCATTTTTAACCTTATCGTCTTGTGGTGGAATGACAAATTCATCAAAACTAAAAACATCCACATTAAATCGCAAGAATGAATTTGCAATAAAAGTTCCCGTTATAATTTCAAATACATCTGAAACATATTTCAAATTCCAAGATGGCTATAGTCTCAATGATGTCAAAACATTCTTACATGAAAACAATTGTTATTATGAAGAAAACGAAAAGTATTTATTTTTCAATACAATAGTAGAAAATAAATCTGAATATTTCATCATCAATTATCCAACAGACAATTCTTCTACATATCAATACACATCATCATCCAGTATGTTGATGTGTGATAACAATCATTATGGATGGATTTTAATTCCTGTTTTCTTTTTGAACGAAAAAGATGACTATATTGAAATCAAAAATTACATATCCAACGAAAAAGAAAAAGAATTGACAGTATCAATTGATGTAAATTATAAAAAAGCTAAACTTTTATATAGTCAAACAGATCAAAAAGAAATTGTTTATGATGATACAAATGAAAAATTCACCATATTCAATAAATTAGAAATGCAATTTACAGATGGTGAATTAAAATACAAAAAATTATTTTAAACTATATCAATTTTAATTTTACAACTTATTTAAAATTTTAAAAATGTAAACATTAATTATCATTTAAATTATTAGTTAAAACTAACTTATATTTTTAGTTGAGCATATTTGTTTTATTTTGATTTTTTAATGTTAAAATATATGTGTATCAAGGAGGAAATAATATGAAAGATTTAAAAGGTACACAGACTGAAAAGAATTTGAAAGCAGCCTTTGCCGGAGAAAGTCAAGCCCACACCAAATACGCATATTACGCATCTGTAGCTAAGAAGGAAGGATGGGATTCATTTGCCGATTTATTTTTAGAAACAAGCCGTAATGAAAATGAACATGCTGAATTATGGTTTAAGTATCTTCACGGTGGAAGCATTCCTACCACAACTGAAAACTTAACTGATGCAGCAAATGGTGAAAATGATGAATGGACATCTATGTATCCTGAATTTGCAAAAGTTGCAAGAGAAGAAGGTTTCCCAGAAATCGCAGCAAAAATGGATATGGTCGCTCAAGTTGAAAAAAGACATGAAGCAAGATATAAGGCTATGTTAGATGCTTTAAAAGCTAACAAGGTCACCATCAAAGAAGGTGCTTTAACAGTTTGGAAATGCCAAGTTTGTGGTCATGTACATGTCGGCCCAACCGCTCCAAGTGTTTGCCCACTTTGTGGACACAAGAATTCATTCCAATTAGAAGTCGTAAATTACGATTGGTCTAAGTAATTAAAATCATAGGAAAGCGAAAAAATATCGCTTTCCTTTTATTTTTTGTATCTTTTTTTCTTTTCATTTTGTAAAATCTTAAGTATGAAAAACACAATAAAAAAAGCCGTTGTCTTTGATTTTGACGGCACTATCACAAATTCGATGCCTACAGTCAATTATTGTATGGTAAAAGCTATGCAGTATGTTGGCTCTTTTGTTGTTGACGAAAATACTGTCTCTGATCATTATGGTCCTACAGAAAGAGGAATTATCTCATCTTTAGTGCCTCCAGGTAGTTTAGATATAGCTTGGGCAAAATGTCTTGAAATCTATAAAGAAAAAGCTAAAGAAATCAAACCATATGAAGGAATTATCGATGTATTCAATTTTTTAAAGGAAAAGGGAATACAAGTGTTCCTTGTCACTGGTCGAAGTAGAGAAACTTTAGATATTTCTTTAAAAGAGATGAACCTAAGTTCTTATTTTATCGATACCTATAGTGGTAGTGATTTAGGAACTAACAAGGAAACAAGTCTTGAAACCCTTTTAAAAGAATATTCTTTAACGAAAGAAGAAACTGTTTATATTGGGGATACTTTAGATGATATCAGAATGATGAGAAATATCTCTGTCGATATCATTTCAGTCAGTTATAGTCATGATGCAAATTATCACAAATTATTAGAAGAAAAGAATCACGATATGGTTTGTTCTTCTATTCCAGAATTAAAAGATAAATTATCTACTATGATCAATGATTGACATCCCCCTTTAAAAAGGAGAGATAACATGAACGAAAACATGGAAGAAATCAAAGAAGAAGAAATGGATACAGAAAAAGTTCAAATCAATAAACCAATTCTACCAAGTCTTCTTCACGCTGCATTAATCACTAATGATAAAAATTCCATCATCAAGATGGCTAAGGAAAATTCAGCGATTCCATTATCTGAGGCATTAAACGAACTCACCGATAATGAAGTAGTAATTTTCTTTTCGATGGTCCAAGATTACAATCTCTTAGGTGAAATTTTTTCCTATTTATCAATAGAGGAAAGAATCGCCCTTGTAAATAATCTTCCTAAAAAGACAATCGTACCAGTTCTTGATGCTGTAGTCGATGATGATCTTGCTGACTTTGTTGAAGATATAGTAAAACCATTGAGAGTCAAATTGCTCTCTCTTTTACCAACTAAGAGAAGAAAGACAATTCAAAACTTAGCTTCATATAGTGATGATACGATTGGTTCTATTATGACAACAGAATACCTTTCTGTTCCAAGTGGAACTATAATCAAAAACGTTTTTAAGAAAATTAAAGAGATTGGTAAAACATTAGAAACTGTTAGAACAATATTTATCGTCGATAATTTAGGAAATAATAAACTTCTAGGAACTGAACGCTTGGAAGATTTGATGTTTGAAGATATCGATAAAACAATCGATGATGTCATGCATAAAGACTTCCCGTATATCTCACCGATTGCAAATAGAGAAGAAGCCATTCCGATATGTAAGGAATATGACTTGCCGGTCCTTCCTGTTGTCAGCAAAGACGGATATTTATTAGGTATTGTCACCTTTGATGATGTCTTAGATGTCATCGAAGAAGAGAATACTGAAGACGTGTATAAATCCGGTGCTGTCACTCCAACTGATAAACCATATATGGAAACAAAAGCTTATAAAATGGCTTTGTCGTATGTCATCTGGTTGATAATCCTTCTTGTCATCAACACCTTCTCAACAATCATCGTTTCAAGATTTGAAAGTGCCTTGTTAGTACTTCCTGTCTTGATAGCATTCCTACCAGCTTTAAATGATACTGGTGGAAATTCAGGAGATCAAACAACCTCAACAATCACAAGAGCTCTGTCCACTGGTGAAATAACTTTAAAAGATTACTTCAGAGTTGTCGGAAAAGAAACCTTAGCAGGATTTATCACTGCAACTCTAGTTGCCGCTTTCACCTTCGGATGGACATTAGTCGAACTATACGGACATTTAGTCCAAGTTGAAAATCCAGAAAATCTCGTTTTATATTTTGGATCACTGAATAACGGTTATTTGATAATCTCTCTTGTTGTTACTGTCGCTATCTTCTTTGCTGTCTTCTTTTCAAAAGTGCTCGGAGCTAATCTTCCGATGCTTGCAAAAGCCTGTCATATCGATCCAGCTTTGATGTCCGGACCTTTGATCTCATCAATTATGGATATTCTAACTCTTCTCATCTACTTCTTCACTGCTATGACAATCATCGATTCCTTTGATGCTGGTTTATTGACAGCTTGTATTCCAACAAGCTTATTAATATAGAGGTGACTTATGAACGAAAATGAATTAGAAAAAGATACCTCAAAAACTCAAAATATTGAGATAAATCCTGTCATTGAAGAAGAAATCGAAGTCGATAACAATATCAAAGGTGAAGTCAAAAATCTCTTAAAACCAGAATTTTTAAGAGCTGTTATCAACAATAAAAATACTGTCGTCCTAAATGCTACTGTGAAAACATACAATCCTCACAATGTCGCAAATGCTCTTGAAGAATTGAATGATGAAGAAATTGTCTTTTTCTTCAGGGCAGTCAATCCTGATATTTCAGCTGAAATCTTCACTCTCATCGACCAAGACCACAAAGAAAGAGTTGTTCAAGCCTTTTCTAGCAAAGAACTTCAAGAATTAGTCGATGAGATGCAAACCGATAATCTTGTTGATTTTGTTGATGAACTTCCAGCTAACTTAGTCACTAAAGTTTTAAGAGCTGCAAGTCCAGGTAGTCGTTCTCAAATCAATGTTTATTTAAAGTTTAAAGATGATTCTGCTGGCACTTTGATGACTCCAGAATACCTATCTTTAAGAGATACTGCAACTGTAAAAGATGCTATTGAAAAAATAAGAAAATTCGGAAAAGAAATGGAAACAGTTTGGGAAATCTTCATCGTTGATTCAACGAGAAGATTAGTCGGAACTGTCACCCTTGATAAATTATTAGAATCTGATGAAGATGATATCTTACGTTCAATCATGAAAGCTGACTTCATCTCTGTTTGTTCTGATATCGACCAAGAAGAAGTCATCAAAGCCTTCAGACAATATGATATTTCTGTCTTACCTGTCACCAATAAAGAAAAAAGAATGCTGGGTATCATCACCTTCGATGATGTCATCGATATCGCCAATGAAGAAAACACTGAAGATATCCAACTCACTAGTGCGGTTTTACCAACTGAAACACCATATCTTGACCGATCTCTATTTCAAGTTGTCAAATCCTATGCTATCTGGTTATTGATTCTTGTCTTCTTAGACACATTCATTTCAATGACTCTTTCGTACTTACAACAGCCTCTCAATGTCGTTCCAATCCTCATCGCTTTCTTATCCGCAATTATGGCGACAAATTCAAATGCTGCCGATCAGACCGGTACTGTCATCATCCGTGAAATTGCTCTAGGCAATGTCACGACAAAGAACTACTGGAAAGTAGTGAAAAAAGAAGTTTGCTCTGCTTTGATAACAGGCGGTATCTTAGCTGTTTTCTCCTTTGGCTGGACAATGATGGAACTCAACACTAAATTAGTTTCCTTAGGTGGCGAGAACAATCTCAATCAGCAGTTGATCAACAACTATTATGGAGGTAATACTCAAGCTTTCTTTGCAAGCATTGCTGCAGTATTATCCATAACATTGATAATTGTCATCATCATCGCAAAATGGTTAGGTGTTTCCATTCCTTTATTAGCTAAGAAACTACATATCGATCCAGCTGTCATGTCTCAACCTGTCATCTCTACAATTTTAGATATCGTTTCTATCGTCGTTTATCTCTTGGTATCGGTTGTTGTGATCAGAGGTGTAAGTCTTTGATATGTGCAGACGTTTCAAATTCAAAATAGATGAACCAAAACACTTAGAGGTTTATAAAGGCAATACTATCAAAGATGATTTTGATGTCACTGTTGATACTAAAGCCTATGGTATCATCAATTTAAAAGATAAACCGACACTTTCACTGATGACCTTTGGGTTCAAAGGATTTGATGATTCTTTGATTTATAACGCCAGAAGTGAAACTGTCATGTTAAAAGAATATTTCAAAGATGATTTTCTCCATCGTAAAGCTATCTTCCCTTGTACATCATTTTTTGAAACTGATAGAAAAGGTGTCGATCATGAATTCATCGAAGATGATCATTCAATCCTTTATTTAGCTGGGTTTTATTCAGAAGATAATCGCTTTGTCATCTTAACAGAAGAACCTTGCGAAGAAGTCAGAAGATATCATCCAAGAATGCCACTTCTTATCAAAGAAGAAAGCATCGATGAATATTTATCTCCATATTCAAATCTTTTAAAGATTCTCATCCAAGAAAGACCGCATATTCATAGACGGGGTGAATGGGTTCAACTATCTCTTTTTTAAATCTAAAAAACCTCCAAGGATTCTTTTGAATCTTCGGAGGCATTTTTAATATCAAGTTGTATTCTAATAATAGAATTGTTTACTTTTGCATCTTAAGTTTATAAAGTCCGATAGCGATAGAAGTAGTCAAATTAAGGCTATCAACTTCATCACTTTGTTCAATTCTGACATTATTTGAATTTCGTATAGAAGTAGGAAGTCCAGTCGCTTCATTTCCAAAGACAAGGGCACACGGAGAAACGAATTTTATCTCGTTTAATGGTGTTGATTCTTGTAAGACAAACGGATAATATTCACGTGGATACCTTTGAATGTATGAATCAAAATCCTTGAATGTTTCAACTCTTATTTTAAATAGTGCACCCATACTTGCTCTGACAGTCTTTGGATTGAAGATATCAGCGGCTGGTTCTATGATTGCTAAATCATGATATCCAAAAGCTAGAAGTGTGCGCATCGCATTACCTAGATTTCCCATATCGCTAGGATTGACCATCACTAGATGGTTTTCAACACTTGATAACTTCATATCAAACTTTTTAAACACACCTAAAACATGAGCGTTTCCTTTTGATTTAGTGATGCTGAAGGCTTTATCAGATACGATGATTTTATCTTTAGGAACCATGTTTTGTATCTTTTTAAACCCATCGCTTGTAATAGCATCACTTGATGCATAAAGCATGACAAAGTCTTCTTTGTGATTTAATAACATCTCAAATGTTGGGAAAAATCCTTCAGTATATGATAATTCGCTATCTTTAGAATAAGGTTTGATCATTTTATTTTCCTTCTTTTTTGTTAAAGAAAAATCCTCAGTTGATGTGGACTGAGGATCATTTTTAATTAGTCAGCAACGTATGGAAGTAAAGCCATATATCTGGCGCGTTTGATAGCGACAGCAAGCATTCTTTGATATTTGGCAGATGTTCCAGTGATTCTCTTTGGAGTGATCTTTCCACTTGGAGAGATGTACTTCTTTAAGAGTTCAACATCCTTATAATCGATATACTTGACATGGTTCTTAGTGAAATAGCAAACTTTTTTGCGTGGTTTCATTCTACGATACATATCTATTTATCCTTTCTGCTTGAAAATTCAAGCCTTAGAATGGAAGATCATCGTCTGAACCATCAATGCCTTCATGGCTGACAGCATCAGACACAAAATCAGTTCCATTACCCATAGATGAATTATCGTTGTTCTTATTAGAATTCTTAGATTCTAAGAATTGAACATTTTCAGCGACAACTTCAACAATTGATCTCTTTTGACCATTCTTATCTTCGTAACTTCTTTGACTGATACGTCCATCAATACCGACTAAGCTACCCTTAGAACAATATTTAGCGACATTTTCAGCAGTCATGCTCCAACAAGTACATGGAATGTAACTTGTAGTCTTTTCTTCACCTTTTCTTGTCAAATTATCGACAGCGATTGTGAATGAAGTGACAGAAGTTCCTGAATTAGTTTTTCTAAGTTCAGGGTCACGAACAAGACGTCCAACTAAAACAACACGATTTAATCCAGCCATAGTATTCTCCTTTACTGTTTATTTTTGATCGACAGTGATAAGGAATCTCATAACCTTGCTATCAAGGAGAACGATCTTGTTGAATTTAGCGATAACGCTTGGATCACAAGACATCTTAGTGACTACATAGTAGCCCTTAGTTTGTTTCTTGATTTCATAGGCTAAGTCTTTCATACCCCAATCATTGACACCAGTGATTTTTCCACCGTTGTCGGTGATGATCTTGTGAAGAGCTTCAATTTCAGCTTTGATGGCAGATTCATCAAGATTTGGCATGAGAATGTACATGAGTTCATAATTTTTCATGTTTCTATACCTCCCTTTGGTCTTTCGGTCAATCCTACATCAGGGATTGACAAGAAAGTATAACCGCCCTTTTTGGGCATTAGATAGTATATCGACTTTTAGTCAATAAGGCAAGAATTATTTTTAGAGATTTCGCTTTTCACTTTCTCTCATAATATATGGTCTTTATATCTTTTTCTTGTCTACTCTTTAATAAGATATTTTTAATAGACAATTAAGCGGAATGCTGAATCCGTAAAAATAAATCCTTTCGTTATCTTTCTCAATCTTGTTGAAAATAGCTTCTTTTGTTAGAAGTTCGTGATTCATATAAAAAGTGACCTTTGTCTTTTCACCTTTTCTGACATTGATCAAAAACATATTTATTTCATCTTCTTCATCTTCGCTCAAAATAGGTTTTTCGATTTTATTTCTTTCTTTTTTCATCTCTTCAATCATTTCATATTGACCATTCAATGATTTGAATGGCAACCACTTTTTCATCCCTCTCATTTATGATGTCCTCCAATTTGATTAGACCTTGTGATGAATGTCGAATTCAGACAGATAGCTGAACAAGGAATACATTTCCTAACTCCGTATTCCTTTCTTATTTTTGACATTGTAATCTCAAGTTTTCTAAGGCGATTATCTGATTCATAATCTTCGAATAGATTTGTTTGATATTCATTTCGAGAATAAACATCACAAGCAACCAATGATATTTCTCGATATAGAACATCATTTCTATACATTTGGTTCATATAGATATCGACTAGTTTTCTGCTCAATTTTGTGCATGAATCTGTCGGAGTTGTAAAAGTTATTCTTTTACCGCAGCCGGTGTGGTCTTTATATCCTAAAAACATATAGAAATTATTGGCGATAACGCCCTGTAGATACATTCTATCCGAAAGTTCAAAACACATATCATCGATGATTATTTCCATCTCTTCGGGATAATAATCTCTTAGTAACACCTGTCCAACACTTAGAGAATGATTCTTAGAGACATATGTATCTTGAATGAGAGCATCATCATAGCC
Source organism: Paludibacteraceae bacterium (assembly GCA_963617725.1). Taxonomy (GTDB): domain Bacteria; phylum Bacillota_I; class Bacilli_A; order RFN20; family CAG-288; genus Enterosoma. The sequence continues at coordinate 2,731 of CAVEQA010000048.1, read as the reverse complement.
ATTTGCGTGATAATAAATCTCTTCGCCGATAACTCCTAGTTCATTCTTTAAGTATTCAGGATCACTGATTGCGATATCACCGACATTATAAAATCCCATCGCATTCAGCTTTTTTTCAAGCCTAGAACCGATTCCCCACATCTTGCTAAGAGGTGATACAGTCCATAAGTGAGTTGGAATATCTTGATAATCCCAGGAAGAAAGAAAGTCTTTTTTATGCTTAGCTTCAATGTCCATACAAGCTTTAGCCATGAATATATTTTTTCCGATTCCAGCAGTCACAGTAAGTCCGGTCTTATCTTTGATTGTGTCGATTATCTTTCTAGCATAAGTGACCGGTGTATCATTATGCATTTTCAAATAACAAGTGACATCTAAGAATGATTCATCAATTGAATAGATATAAAGATCATCTTCTGAAACAAAATCCAAATAGATAGAATTGATCATTGCTGATACTTTTAAATATCGTTCCATTCTCGGCATCGCGATGATCAGTCCATCGATATTTTTATCAACTTCATATAAACGGCAACGGCTTTTAACATGATATCTTTCTTTTATAAATGGAGAAGCTGCTAAAACGATAGTTCCATCTCCTCTTTCCTCATCAGCGACAACTAAGGGAGTAGTGAATGGGTCCATATCTCTATCTAAGCATTCAACCGATGCATAGAATGATTTCAAATCGATGGATAAAATGATTCTGTCTTGTCTGTTCATGGTTTAATTGTAAGATGAAAAACGACAAAACTTAAAAAAAGTAACCAACTTCATAAACCTATAATATTGCACCTAAGAGAACTTTTTTAATGTTTATGGCAAAAAGAAAAATCAGTTTATCAATAAACTATTTTTAAAATTAATCGCCGATGCTATTTACAAAAATTAAGTTGGAACTAGTATGTAAAATTTACATATTTCTTGCTATTTCATGTAATTTTCACATATTCAAAAACCAAGTTCTAAGAGCTTATAAATTGTTTGTTTTTAAAAATGCCTTGATACAAAGGTTCAGGACTAAATAAAATTATCACTGTCTTTTAGAGCCAAAAAGAAAATGCCCTATTTCCTTGTTTTACAAGGGTTTTAGGGCATAATAGACAATTTTATTCAGCTTTGAATTCGATGTTTCTTTCTTTTAATATTTCAAGATATTTGTGATAGATGAAATCAGCAGCTTGTTCGATATTGTATTTTTCAGTATCAACTTCAATATCGATGATATTGTAGATAGAATCATCCATTTCAAAGGCGCTGTGATCATTATCGATACGAGATTTGATTTTCTCAGGTTCATCACCTCTACCTTGCATTCTTGCTAAACGAAGCCTTTCATTTGCCTTCATATAGAAGATGACAATCTTAGGATCTTTAAATGAAGAATATGTTTTAGCACCATTGAATTCTAATGCCATACATTTATCGATTTTAACTTCATTCTTACTTGTTCCATAAAAATTACCATTAAAAGTAACTGTTTCAATAAATTCACCATTTTCTTTCATCTTTTCAAATACTTCTTTTGAAACAAAATGATAGTCGACATCATTGACTTCACCTTTACGCATCGCACGTGTCGTATGAGTGATAACTTTCTTAATTCCATAGTGGTCTTGAAGGAAAAGGCAAGTTGCTGTTTTTCCGCTTGCTGAAGGTCCAGTTAAAATAATCATTTTTTACCTCGTTATAAAATTTAAAAAATATTCTAATCACTACATACATCATATTCAAGAATTTTAAATGATATTATCAATAACTTTTTTTATTTCTGATGGATTTTTTAAGATTTTCTTAGGTTTGCATTCATAATTTTCAAGAAAATCGTAGGTCTTATATCCCCAACTGACTGAATACATATTTTTAATGCCGATATTCTTTGCGGTCAATATATCCGTATCGCTATCACCAAAATAAGCACATCTATCTAAAGAAATATCATCATATTTTTTAAATTCATCTAAAAAAGCTTTTGGATCTGGTTTTGTCTTTCCACCAAGAGGAACGCCGATGATTTCTTCAAAGAAACCTTTTGGAAAGCAATGTTCGACAACTTCAGTAGCAATAGCTTGAGGTTTATTTGTATAGATAAAATAACGAATACCTTTTTTCTTACCGTATTCTAAAGCCTCGACAATACCATCATAAGGTTTAGTAAAATCCATAAAATGAGTTTTATAATCTTCGTAGTAAGAAGAGAAAACATCATCATAATATTTTTGATTATCTTCACCCAATGCTCTTTGAATGAGTTTGACAGAACCATTGCCAACAAAAGACTTATATTCATCAGTTGTGTGTTCTTTCAATCCATATTTTTTAAGTGCTTTATTGACACATACCTTCATATCAACAATTGTATCTAATAATGTTCCATCTAAATCGAACACAAAAGCTTGATAATATGATTCATTCATTTTGATACCTCGCAACACAAATATTTTACATCAAAATCATAATTATTAGAAGATTACAATGCATAATTTTGAATAAAAAAAGATAAAAAACAGGTTTAAAAATGTCTTAATTTTTATATGAAAAACAGCATTGAAAATCAAACGGGATTTTCATTTTAAAAAACAGGTAAAAAAACATGCGTTTTTTCATCATTTTTTTCAATCGTTTTTTAAAAGACAATCTCAAAGTAAATTTTCAGTGTGAACTTTTAAAATATTTCGATAAATGCTTATATTTTTAAACATTGAATCAAAAAATATTCTTTGAATTTTAA
>CAVEQA010000047.1:6389-11959 GCA_963617725.1 Paludibacteraceae bacterium | reverse complement strand
TTCCAGCTGCAATCTCCGGTGTGTAGTTCTCAGCATAAATATGGCTTCTCAGTTCCCAAATGCCCTTCACATAAATAGGATAATCTTCTTTGCTAACTTTTCCATGTGATGCAATACACAATGCAGCTTCAAAAGTATCCCACAAGCAGTCTTTACTATTGCTTTCGATTCCTCGATAAGCAATTTCTGCCTGTGCAATCTTCGCATATGTAGGTCCTATCTGCTTAAAATCTGTAAATATCTCCAACAAAGAAGATACATCATAAAACTGCTTCATGACTTCCATGTCTTTTCCGCTATTTAGTGGAATACCTGTAGTATGTGGTGCAAAAGCTGTTAGTTTATCCGCAAGAATGCAGTTTACAGATGGTAAAGAAACAGTAAGGTATTCTGGTTTTGTCAAAAGAAGATCGTTCTTAATTTCTTTTTGAACAAGCTCTGAATAATGGTTATGTTCAAACAGAACATCCAAAAGAATGTAGAATGGCCTGTTATTGATTGGTGAATCATAGGTGAACTTAAAATGCCTTTTTTCGATATTGTTCTTTCCAATCCGCTTTTGCTCCTCAACAGCCTTAAAAGGAAATATTTCCGATGCACGATCTAAATATTTATCCAAGTCTGTCCCCGGCTCGACAATAATATCAACATCTGTAGATAACCGACGCAGATGCTCCATCAGCAGCCATAAGGCAGGTGCCACCTTTGAATATAAAAGGCATACCAACCCTTGCAAGCGTTTCTAACAATCCAAACGCATATACGGCACGTTCCAAAAGTACAGGATCTCGATGACTGGTTCTTTGCAACTCTCTGATATGTTCTTCGGTAAAATTCTCTTGTAACAGCATATCTTCACCTCTTTGTTCGTAATGTGATATTTGTTTTCTCTCTAATCAGTTTCTTTATTTTTTTATCAACGGCTCTGCGTGCTGCATATCGAAATAGACAGCTCTCATCTACCACATACATGGAAAACGCCTCCTCATATATAGTCGGATATTCACTCTCGCTGATAGAATCCAACAATAACAGGTTTGCAACTACATCAACAAGCAATTTCTCCAATCGTGTATGCCATGGAATTTCAACACTTTTCGGCGCTTCCGTTGTGAGCTTGTTAATGACAATCATATTGTCGCTCCAATACTGGTGATAAATTTCCGGTGTTGGGTTAATAAACACTTTTCCAAAATACTGGTTCTTCAACATGTCAAACACAAATTCTATTACATCAGATTCCACAGATAAAAATAGAACATTGTGTACAAGTTGATGATTTACAAAATCGTTGAGTTGAATCAGTTCCATGATAGAAAAATCGACCATTGGATATTGTTCTTGTATCAAAGATGCCACTTCTACCGCCAAATCAGAGTATTCATGGTTATATGGTCTTACATTATTACCAGGAAGGCAATATAGGCCGTTACCAACACGAGCAAGATTACCATCTTTAACCATTGACGCAAATTTCTTATAAAATGAAGAATCACTTAATTTATATCCAGCGTTACGGAACGATTGTAATACTTGTTGTCTGCTGAAACATTTTTGATTTTTTACACCTTCAAAATATTTCGAATCGGTCATTCCTACACCTCCATTTAATTATTTTTGCGGCAGTAAACGTTATTGTCTGCCGCCACAATAGAAGTATATCATATCAAGCGCCTTTATCAATATTTTTACGTCAATAGCATCATTTTACTGCCACAAAAATATCTCTTGGATTATATATAACTCAATAATTTACTGCTTGGATACAATCTAAAGATATGATGGTAAAGCCATTTGATTCATCACCATTTTAGTTGTTCCAGTTTTAAGAATTTTCAATGATTTTTTTCTTAGTTGTTTTTGATGGGAAAATGCAATCAAAGCAATAATAAAGGAGGTTATTTCATATGACTTTAAAGTGTTTCCAAGCAGTAAAGCATTCAACAATTAAAATAGACTTTTTTCAATTAAAAAAACACAACATTTCTTTAAAAAGTAAGGCATCGTGCAATCGTAAATCGAAAATATCACTCAAACGTATAACAAGCCCACAAAGCATTAGTACATCAAATTGGTAAGTTTTTATTTGAATTCTAATAGCATTATGGCTGAACTTGAATATCTTTATTATTCACTTGGAGAAGTGTGTAAAAATAACGAATTTGTTTATTGCTCTGGTGTAAGAAAAATGATAAAAAAAATTAGAAATCTACGATCAAGCAATGTTAAAAAGTAAGAAATCAAAAGCAGTTAAAAAAGGTGAAATATCGCATAGTGAAAAAGGAATGAAACTTGCAAAAGATATCGTTAAATATCTTGCATACAATGAAGGTTGTGCTGAATGTTTCCCTTACGATGAAATTAACGAATTGAACAAACAATATTGGTTTGATTAACAACAATTACAAATAACAACTTAATTAAACATCAAAAAAACTACTGATGCCATATTATTTTTGCAATCAGTAGTTTTTTATTTTAATGATTAATTTTGAGTTTCTTCTTCAGCTTTTATTTTCTTCAATGATTTTTTAATTGAGAAGAATCCCCATACACCAAGTCCAACAAAAGCAGCACAATTAACAGAAATCAATACTACTTTCCAAGTAGCTAATGAATAACCATATTTAACACCAGCTCCAGAGCCATTCATAGCACAGCTATTAGCGACAGTATATAAAATATCATGAGCTGCTTGTCTTAAAGCATATCTATGACTTGCATTGACAATAGAACCAGAAGTTGCTGGTTTCATATCTTGAATAAGATTAAGAGATCCACCAGCACGAATCATTTGATTAGGATCCATGTATTCAGGATGAGTGTTGTAATCAGTGATTACAGTTCCTCTAAATCCCCATTCATTTCTTAAAACGCCTGTTAAAAGATTATAATTTCCGCCTGCCCAAACAGAACCAATTCTATTAAACGAAGACATCATAGCAGTAGTTTTGCCTTCTTTTACAGTATATTCAAATGGAACAAAATATATTTCTCTCATCGCTTGTTCATTAGACCAAGTGACAATTCCCATAGAGTCACGATTAGTTTCTTGATCATTTAAAGCAAAGTGTTTGATATAAGCATAGACTCCTTTTTCCTTACATCCTTTGACAGTTTCACTTGCCATGATTCCATTGAAGACACCATCTTCAGAATAATATTCCCAGTTTCTTCCTGAGAATGGAGTTCTATGAATATTTACAGCTGGAGCATACCATCCGCTATATGGACGTTGATCACCTCTTTCATTTCCAATCAACGCTTCATTTCCGATTGCATTGCCAACTTCTTTAGCTAAGGATTTATTATAGGTGGCACCAATTAAAGATTCGCAAGCATAGAAGCAAGTATCATAAACAGTTGCACTGCTTGAAATAATAGTCATAAAGTTTGTAAAACCTGATGGGCCATCTGGATCAACAGTCTTTGGTTTAGCAATTGAATCAATACCTGCTGTGTTGAAATTACCAGTACCGATTAATTCAGCAATTTGACTTAATGTCAATTGATTTAAAAGTGTATCCCAAGCTTTATCATCATAGGATTTACCAATTAAATCATATAGTTTAACATTACATTCTTCTTCAGTTAATTCAACATACTGTTGGCGTGGAGCTTTATTTTTATACCATGGTTTATCTTTATCTAAGCTTGTTCCGCTTCCAATATAAGCTTCAGTACTGAATGAATCAATCAATGCCTGTTCAACATTTAAATCTTCATTTGTAGGCGTTGTTGGGAAGGTGCCTTCAAAATCAGCTCTTGATAAATAAGTTTTAATATGTGAACTGACATCATCAAATTTATTTTCGATTGTTGTACCTGTAACTTCATCTTTATCAATATTGATTTTGTTATCAATTTTGAAATTTTTAACAGTGATTGGATTAGTCCAAGCTTTATTTGCATCGTTTGCGACTGAAATTGTATAGTTTCCTTCATCAAGTTCATAACCTTTATGATTATTCAAGTTAGCATCATTATAGTCATAACTTGCAAATTTTCTAAGAGTAGTTGATAATTCAACAGTTTCTTTTTCACCAGGTTTTAAAGTATCTGTTTTAGCAAAATCTAATAAATTAACTTGACTCTTTTCAATTTGATTTTTGATATATGGGGTTGAACTATAAAGTTGAACGACATCTTTTCCAGAAAATGTATTGGAATCATTAGTAACTTCAACTTTTAAAGTAATTTTTTTATCTAAATCAGCTTCCGTCAAAGTTTCTGGAATATCATTTTCACCAAGTTTTGCACTGATTAATTTATAAGAGAAAGAAGCATAAGAAAGTCCGAATCCAAATGGATAGACAACGTTTTCTTTATACCAAGAATCATTACCTTTTTGGTTTTCTTCATATCCTCTAGTCTCAAAGTATTTATAACCGACATAAATACCCTCTTCATAATCTACAAAATAATAATCAGTTTTAACTCCATCAACAAAATATCTGTTACCATCAGTTTTCTTATTTGTTCCAAAATTTTGAACAGCAGGAATCTTATCAAAATCTCTAGCATAAGTATCAGTTAAATGTCCACTTGGAGTAATAGAACCATTTAAAATTTTTCCTAACGCATTTAAACCAGTTCCACCTGGATCACCTAACCAGATTGCACCTTTTAATTTTTCACCATATGTTCCATCATCTAAAAATCCAAGTTCCATTGAAGTTCCTGAATTAATCAAAACAATTACATTATTAAACGGTGAAGTTTCAGAAGTTAAATTTTTCAAAAGAGCTTTTTCGTTATCATCTAATTCAAGATAATGATTATCAGCGTTGACACCATCAATACCTTTCATAGTGCGTGGTAAATCATAACCTTCGCCACCAATTCTAGAAAAAATAACTAAAGCTGCGTCAGTATAATCACCAGATAAAGATGATGGGTTAGAAGAATTATAAGCACTAAGAGGAGCTTCACCAGTCGAGAATCCCTCAATTATATCTCCGAAAGTTGGAGAAGCTGGACGAGAATATTTCTTTGAAATTTCATCATATTTTTTCTTCAAATCCTTATTATAATTGATTCCAGCATTATCTAAGGATTTGAATAAATCGATGCCATCATCATTTGATTTACTTGAAGAACCAGAGCCTGAATAAACTAAATTATTTTGATTAGTTCCATAAACAGATACTTTTGCACCATCTTTTAATGGTAATGAACTATTATTCTTTAAAAGAACAAAACCTTCTTCGCCAATTCTTTCATTAACTGCATTTGCATTAGCTAAAGCATCTTTTTTATTTTTGATTGTATCGTCAGTTTTATAGTATTGGAATTTAGATGGATCACCTGACTTTAAAACACGTTTATCATCACCTAATGTTGTATTGATAGTATTTGTGATGAATGGAATGCCTAAAGCGGCAATATCAGCGGCTGTAAAAAAGACAGCTAACGATGCAGTTGTGATTAAAAAAGCGCGATTATGTTTAAAAAACTTTTTAACTTTCATTTCAAAACCTCTTAATTTAAATTAGCAACTTTTGGTCTCCAACCTACTTCTCCAGTATGACCAGTAATTGTAATCTTATCAAAAAGTGGACCTTTTGCAG
>CAVEQA010000047.1:0-6379 GCA_963617725.1 Paludibacteraceae bacterium | reverse complement strand
ATGTTCCTTCTCCATCAGCTACTTTTAAAACTTTGAATTGTAATACATTATCACCAGCAACCAGATTGATTTTTGGATTCACCTTATGTTCGTGAAATTTAATTTCTTGTTTTTCTCCATCTTCATTAATTGAAATTGGATTATATTCAATATTTGCATCATTAACAACAACTCTAAATGTTGTTTGATTCAATGTCATAGCTCCATTTTCAGTACCTAAAAACATAGATAAATCAGCTGATGTAGCTACTGAACTTGTAATATTAAAGGTAAGTGTAATTTCAGTATTCAAATAACCAATAACATGAGTATTACTTGCATTTTTGAATTCTTGAATCATATTTTTACCTGAATTAGAACCTGAATATCCAGCTCCAACAAGGTTATCAACATAAATATATTCAGCTTCAAAATCATTTGTTGCTACATATTTGTCTTTAATTTCTAAGTAGAAGTCTTTAGTGACTGAAGTAAATCCTGTTGCGCTAGCTACTACTTGGAATTTAAGTTTTCCATAAGTTGAATCAGTCGGTTTCCCAGAGATGATACCGTTTTTAAATGATAATCCCTTTGGCAAACCAATACCGCCAACATATTTGATTTTATAAGTGATACCTTTTACGCCATATGCAGTAGCTAAATTTTGATAATATTCATCTCCAACTTCACCAACTTCTAAAGTTTTTCCTTCAAATTCAATATGGTCTAAATTATCAATAATTTCTTTTCCTTCTTCAATTGTAATTGTAAAAGTTGCTTCTTTATCAGAACAGCCTTGAGCCTTAGCAACAACAATAAATTGATGATTTTCAACTTTTGTAGTTGGAGTACCAGAAATTTCTCCATCCTCAGCAAGGGTTAAACCTTCAGGAAGTGTGCTTCCTTCTTTCAATGTATATTTGATAGAATCAGATCCAGTTGCAGTAGCAATTGATCTCAAATATGGTTCATTTTCTTTTCCGTTTGGTAGTGTTGAACCAGTAAAGCTAATATCTCCGCCGATGACAGTCATTGAGAATTGACCTATAGCAAAAGTTTTACCTTTGACAGCAACAATACTAAATTCAAATGTCCCATCAATTTCTGGCGTACCGGAAATAATTCCTTCCGAGGATAATTCTAATCCTGTTGGTAAATCCGAATCATAATCAATTTCGTAAGTTACACCTTCTTTGTTTAGAGAAACATTTTCGTTATATTCAACACCAACTTTAGCTTTTGTCAACTCCCTTCCTTCATAAGTCAACTTTTCATCTTTTGAACCACATGAAGTCAAAACAGAAGAGAAGACAACACTTGATAAAAATAACGGAACTAATATTTTTTTATTCATTTAAATTTCCTCTTAATAAACATCACCCATCCTATATGAATGGGTGATGAAACCTAATTATTCGACAACATTAATATAGAAGTAATTGACATCAGGTGCAGTCCAGTTTTGATCATCAGAGATATCTTTTCTAATTGCACCAATACAAATCATATATTTACCGGCTTTGACATCACTTCTAATAGCTCCAGTCAACTTACCTGTATATTCATTTAAACTTAATCCGAGTAAATCACCAGAATATTGAACATATTTAACACCTTCTAAATCAGAATCACTTACATCTAAAGAAATATTTTGTCCAAGTTTTGCTTCCAAAACAGTGATATCAGCTTCATTTTGAATTGCGCCAAATCTAGTCTTCAATTCCTTTGCAGATTTATCATAACCAAATGCATCTAAAGATTCGCCATTCATCATTGCATTACTTCTAGAAATTACATAAGCAATACGTTTTGTAGCATTAAAGATGGCTTGTTTATGAGTTGCTGTATTACTTGTATCAGTGTGAGTCAAACCTGTCAATGTTTTTGGTGTACCAGTGTCAGTTGATGAATCATATCCACCAGCAACACCATCAAGAGACATATCTAAGCCAGCTCTAACCATCATATCAGCAGACATATAGTTACCTGCTTGATCTGTACCAGCTGCATCAGTGATATAGATACCTTTAAAGTTCCATTCATCACGAGCAATAGATGTGAGTAACTTATAACTAGCACCAGTCCATTCATAACCGATACGGTTAAATGATGGCATCATACCTGTTGTTTCACCATCTTTAACAACTAATTCATATGGCTTTAAATAATTTTCTCTTAAGGTTTGTTCATCAGTCCAAGTTGCAATACCTGTAACATCGCGATGAGTCTCTTGATCATTTAAAGCAAAGTGTTTAACAAATGTGACTAAGCCTTTATCGTTCGCTCCTTTAGTAACTCCAGAAATCATCTTTCCAGAAAGTACACCATCTTCAGAGAAATATTGACTATTGCGTCCAGAGAAATGAGAACGATGTAAGTTACAAGATGGACCATACCAACCAGAAATATGTGCCCATAAAGCTAAATCACCATTTCTTTCGCCGTACTCATATGATAATTCTTTATTCCAAGTAGCTCCTAAAGCAGTTGGATTCAAATCATTGCTGACCTTATCAGATTGAATACGATCGCCATCTTGCAAATAAGCAATTAAATCAAAAACTTTTCTTAAACCAGTATTTCCATCAGCATGAGCGCCAACTGGCATACCAAGAGCTTTGTTAGCAACAAAGTTAAATGGAGTAATAATTTGTTCAATCGCTTGTTTTTCAGTAAATTGAGAAATAAATTCATCCCATTTTTCATCATCGATTGAAGTATTCATCAAATCTTTGAGTTGAATTGGAGCTTTATTAGTTTCAGTATAAGCTTCATTTTCATCTCTAAAACTTTGACTTGTTGCGTTATACCATGGAGCTTTTCCACCATAGAGAGAATTATTCTCGTCATAACTAGTATCAAGCTCAAAATTAGATTTGTTTTTAGATGAAGTCTTATCAGCTAATGGTAAATCAAAATTGTTGAGCCATTCTGTTGATTTGACAAGTCTAGCACTTTCCTTCTTGAGATAAGTTGGGGAAACACTCTTATCCGAAGTAGAATAATTTGTTCCACCATGGGTTGCACGATATTCAGCGCTCCACAATGGATCAATTGTAGTGTCATCCTCGACATCATACCATAATGGTCTTGATGGGAAAGTACCATTCCAATCAGTTCTAGAAAGGATATTTCCTTTCATTTCTTCTGACATATAATCAAATTGATTTTCAACTTTAGTACCAGAAACTTCGTCAGTTTCATATTTGATAGTATCATCGACAACATAGCTGATTGATTGTGTTGAACGTTCTGCCCATGAATGAGAATTTTTAGAAATGTAAAGATTATAAGTTCCTTTTTCTAATTCATAGCCTTTAAAGCCATTTTTATTAGCATCATAGCAATCGTAACTAGCCATATCTTTTGCAGTTAAAGTCAAAGTTACTGTTTCAGATTGACCTGGTAAAAGAAGTCCAGTCTTAGCAAAATCACCTAATTTAACATGAGACTTTTCAATTCCCCCACTTGTATATGGAGCATTGTAATATAATTCAACAACGTCTTTTCCAGCTATTTCGCCAGTGTTTGTAACTTTAACATTAACTTCAATTTCATCATTCTTAGAAAGGTGTTGTCTATCAGGAATATTTGCTGACACAACATTCCAATTAAATGTTGTATAAGAAAGTCCATAACCAAATGGATATTGAACATTGTTTTCATACCATGTTTCACCATCGGTTAAGCCTCTAGTTTCATAATATTTATAACCGTTATAAATACCTTCTTGGTATTCAAGACCATAATAAGCTTGATCCCAAAAATCTTTATAGAGAAGACCTTCTTCAGTAGTGTATTCATCACCAGTTGCTGAATCAAAGCCATTTTCATTTCCGACAAAATTGTTTGCATAATTTTGCCATGTTGGATCTTTTGAAAAATCTCTTTCAATAATATCTGGTGTTCTTCCGCTTGGACTTACTTCACCCTTTAAGATACTACCAATAGCTGAGATGTTACTTGCACCGCTTGTTTCAGCCCAAATGCCTGCTTTAATTTTTCCATAACTTTCATTATCATCTAAGAAATCTGTTTCCATTGAATTATTAGATGCAAGAATAACAACAACATCTTGGAAACGACTATCATTTTCAAGAGACTTTAAGAGTGCTCTTTCATTATCGTCTAATTCAAGATAATGTTGGAAAGGATTAGATTCTCTTCCTTGTCCACCAACTGGGGTCCAAGTTCCAGATTCAATTTGTTCTCTTGTAGGATATGCAGAGCTTGCAGTTGTTTGGCCTTTTGTTTCTGCGAAAGAACATCTTGGAAGATCGCTTCCCTCCCCACCATCACGAGAGAAAACAACAACAGCTACATCATGGTAATTGTCATATGATTCCTTGACGTCAGCAGTATAAGATGCTTGTGGCGTTTCACCGGTTGCCCAGAATGATGCATTCTTTTCAGTTTTTGGTCCTTCACCAGATTTTGTATTATCAGCATAGAAATCTTTTAATGTTTGATTGACTTCAAAACCGGATTTTTCTAAAGCTGAAGCAAAATCTCCACTAGTTTTTCCAAAAACAGAAATTTTACTACCTTCCTTGATTGGCAAATAATTGTGGTCATTTTTAAGTAAGACATAACCTTCTTCAGCAATTTGTTTATTTGTTTTTTTAAGTTTTGCTAAAGAATCATCCATGGATTCAGAATCAACATAGAACTTACTAGACTTTATGTCTTTGTTAGTGCTTGTTACTGGATCTTTTTTGGTTAAATCTTCGCCATCCTTTCCGTCCTTACCATCAACACCGTCTTTTCCGTTAGTGCCATTGCTCCCGGCATCGCCCTTGTCACCTTTCTCACCTTTTTCTGCAGTTGCATTGTTGCAAGAGGTCAAAGTAGAAGCTACCATACATGTACATGTAAGAGCTAATAAGGAAGTGAGCAAATAACGTCTCTTTTTCATACAAATTTCTCCTTTTCTGTGCCACGATTTTTAATAAATTCGTTACTTTTTTGCACGATTTCATTATAAAAGCGTTTTCATTAGAGAAATTTTATATTTCGAATTTGGTTGTTTTCATTCCGAGTTTGGATGTTTTATTATTCAATCTTATTTTCCATCGGAATCAATATATCAAGATTATAAACTCCTTTTTCAGCATTTATTTTTAAATTTCCTTCATATTTTTCGCAGATTGATTTAATCGATTTAATTCCATAACCATGATAATCAGTATTTCCTTTACTAGTTTGAGGAATACCATTTTTAATAGTGATATTACCATCAAAATAATTAGATTCATGAATCATAACAAAACAATTGTTATGACTGACAGATAAAGTGATAACTCTTCTTTGTTTGTTTTCTATTTTTCTTGAAGCTTCTATAGCATTATCTATGATATTTCCAAACAATGAATAAATATCAATTTCCTCAATAAAAGATAAACACTTAGCATCTACCATGCATGTGAGTTCGATATTATGTCTTTGACATTCTCTAGATTTCTTTGTCAAAATTATATCAATTGAGGGGACTCCAGTTGAAAACGAAGCATCATAATCTCCGATAATTTTCTTAGTATTTTCCAAATATGCTTTAGAGAATGATTGATTATCATTCATTTGATGTTTCAAATCATGGGCTTTAATATTGACTAAATCAATCAGTTGTTTTTCAAACAAATACTGTTCTTTTTGTTCTTTTAACATTCTTGAAATTTGTGCTTTTTCTAACTCCATATCTTTACCAAGTGTCATCAAATATTCTAAGAACATACCTAAAACAGCCGTGCATAAAATAAAAAGATCTAAGATTAATTTACCAAAGGTTGAATCGATTACAACGCCTCCATATGAATTGAGAACTATACAAAATAATATCGGAATAGTTGCTATAATCAATTGCAATTTATTTGAAACAGACAATTCTTTGTTTTTCAATTTATAAACAAAAATATAAAAAATTAGGGGGTAAATCAAAATCCAAGAGACTAAGCAAAATAGAAAATCAAGCCAATAAGACGTTTCTAAATATAACTCAACAATATTAACCAAAACACGAGACATATGTTGAGATGTATATGAACATGTCACTAAAAAAAGACATATAAAAAAATCAACTTTATAGCAAAGAAAACATGCAATGAAAGAAAATAAATATACTATGAATGCAAAAAATAATCTGATAGATATTAAACTTATTTTATCTAGTCCAATCTCACTTAAATAATTTATAGTAGGATTCATTGTGATAACCATAAATGTTACAGAAAACAAGAAGCAAAATATGAATATTATCCAAAAATGTTTTTTCTTTTCTACTCTTAATCCAAAGATATATATGCAAATAAAAATTGGAAGAATAAAACTTAAATGAGATAATATCAATTCTATCATTTTTCACCTCTCAAATAATAATCTTGCAAGTGTTGAACAAATTCCCTTC
>CAVEQA010000046.1:0-12023 GCA_963617725.1 Paludibacteraceae bacterium | reverse complement strand
TGGATGCTTGTTGGTGGATATGAAAAAGAAATCATCGCATTGCTTTTACCTTACGAAGAATATGTGAATGATAAAACTAAAGCTGAAAATTCTTTTTCTTATGCTTCTGTTCTTGAAAAAGATTTGTTTTATAAATTTATAGCTGAAGAAGGAAAAGAATATCATGAAGTAACTGATAAGTACAGTTTATATTATTTTACTCTTGGTAGATGTTATAACGTTTTACAACAATATGATTTTGCTATTAAATATTTATCAAAAGCATATAAATTGAATCCTATCAGTTCTTCAATCAATGCTGAACTTCTTTTTGCAATGTCAAAAGATATGAATAAATATACTGAATTGCCATCAATTATCAATAATGGTGCTAAATTCGCTTGTGAAAAAGAGATATTATCAGATCGTATCAGCGATTATGGTGATTACTTAGCTTTAAATGAAAAATATGATGGAGCTTGTTGTTGCTATAAAATTTCCGATGAAATTGTTCATAACACTTATGCTAGAAAACACTATGAAAAAATGAAATTGAAGACTGATTTTGATAAGAATGATTCTACTATTTATAGAAATGAACTCTCATCAAAATATGGTTTTCCTCTTGGAATTGATATAGATGTTATGAATTTCATCAGAGATTTAGCAAATTCAGAATTGGCTAAAAATAATTTCATAGGATTTACTTATTATGCAACTCAGTTAGCTAGTTTAGACAATGATTATATTCAAGAACTAGATAATTATAATAGGGGTAGGAAATCCAAGTTTTATGCTAGCTCTAATCCGATTAAAACATATTATGGCGATAGCAAAAACTCTAATTTAAAACTAAAAAAACCTTTAAAAGATTTAGAATTGGGTGAATATCTTCTTTATGAATTGAATGATTATAATACCCTTATAAATAATGGAATCAGCATTTTAAGAGCAAAGAAAATCTTATTAGAGTTCGCTTTTAATTACTACCTTGATGGCAAATTATCATACGATAAAGTATATTATCTATATCAAGCTTTAGGTGTAAAAGTTCCCAAAGATATCATAAAAGAAATCTATATTGTGAGACATTTAAAAAATGAATTCTCAGAAGGAATTGAAACTAATCTAACAGAGTTACAAAAAGGCTATGGTGAAACAAGAGAAGAAGCCATTCCTAGATATTTACTTATTTTGTTAGAAGAATACAATCAGAATAATACTGCTTTAGATGTCATCACTGATACAATCACATATTTAGGATATCATTACGATTATCATTATTTATTGAAAAGCAAAGAAGAAAGAACAAAAATCGGTTATCATTTATACGATGATAAAAATAATTTCTATGAAGTCTATTTTGAAACAGAAGATAAGCCTGTAATGGTTAAAAAAGAAGTTAAAAATTAAAACTTTTGTTTTAAAAAGGAAATATCAACTTAGATATATGTCGTTCAAAAGTATTGATGAATGGCTATGAAAGTAAAATATCAATTGATAAAAGTTTTGAACCGATAAAGACGTATTATAATGAATTTCTTGAGTTTAAACCTTCCAAAAAGACAACAAAAGAATTTACAATCGATTAATCAATAAAAAACATCAAAGACGCATATAAAGAGTAGACAACTTTAGGCTATAATAAAAAGATTCCAATACTAAAATGATTGAAATTTTCGGATTCGATCATTACGATGAAGAACAGTCTTTATTGCAAATGTATTATTTCTTCGATTGTTTAAATCTTAAAGAACCAAAATATGTCATGGAAAATTTAAACGAAGAACGAAAGGAATTTTGTAAGACCAATAAAATTGATGAAAAATTAAAAAATATCGAAAATAAAGATAAGTTAACAGGTGATCAAGCGGTAGGATATCATCTTCCATCTAGTTATGTCAAAAAAACAGAAAATCTCAAGCTGTATCAGATTGCATTTTGATAGATGATTACGGAAATAAATACCAAATTGTCTTAGGTGAAAGCGCAAAATTTATTGAATTTGTAAAATTGGATTGATACGTAATTATTTGGATAAATAAAAACCCTTCGATGAGGAGCTATCGAATGGTTTTTCGAAAGGAAAAAATGTTAATTATTATCGTTTTGATTATTTTTTTCTTTATCTATCGTTTCTTTCTTTTCAAAACTTGTGATAAATGGATTTGCTTTTTCTTCTTTCTTTTCATTCTCTTCAGCTTTGAAGATATTTTCTTCTACTTTACTTGTTTCATAGTGTTCGTAGAATTTCTTTTTGACAGTTTTAGAATCGCCTGAATTCTTATTTTGATATTTGCTTCTTAAGAATAAGGCAAAGCCTATAGCTATAATCACAACGATGGCGACGATTATATAGACGATTTGGGTTGAACCATTTTTATTGTTGACAGTGACTGTGATCTCTTGGGATACGAAGATTTTTCTTTCGGAATCTAATTGATAACAGACATAAAACTGATATTGTTGAGTTTTATATTGACCGTTTAATGTTGCATCATTATTCAATTTTGCATTCAACGGTTTTGAATTGTCAGTCGATAAGAAGAAATCAGTTGTTTGCAATTTTACTCCATCAAACGTCACCTCTAAAGAATCACTTTTGATGCTTTCTCCTGATTCATATACTAACATGAATTTATCAGTTGATACACTGAATCGGGGACTTTTTTCAACTATGGTGTATTCGTTTGTTATATCGTTTGTCCCATTTGAAAAACCACAACTTGTCAACAAATAGATGAATGGTAAGAATAAGATAAAGAAAATTGATAATGTTTTTTTCATAGTGATTATAGTTTTAATAAAAGGTCATTCAAAGAAGAATGACCTTAATATTTTACTTCTTTTTCAAGTATTTGATTGAGTCAAATGTGACAGCTAAGACGATGATAGCACCGATGAAGATATTTGCAATATCGGAGTTACCATTGGTCATATCACGGAGATAGTATTTTAAGATTTCGAATAACAAACAGCCCATGACAGCACCGGAGATTTTACCGATACCACCAGAGAAGGAAATACCACCGATGACACAAGCAGCGATTGCTTCCATTTCCCAACCTTGACCTAAGGAAGATGAAGATGAACCGGTGACAAGACCCTGGAAGAAGGAACCGAATCCGTATAAGATACCAGCCATGACGAAGACTAAGATAGTTGTCTTGAAGACTGAGATACCAGAGACTGCTGCTGCTTCTGCGTTATCACCAACGGCATACATATTTTTGCCGAAGGTTGTCTTATTCCAGATGAACCAAACAATCAAAATTGCAATGATAGCATAGATGAGTGTTATAGGGAAGCCGTTTTTTCCAAATGTCATGACAAGTTTACTTGCTGAATCAGAGACAGAACCTGTTTTGACGTTGTTTGTTGAATATCCGCATAAACCCCAAACGACTAAGGCAGTACCCATTGTTGTGACAAATGGGTGAATCTTGAATTTAGCAGTGAAGAAGCCAGAGACAGCTGAGAATAATGTCGTTGCTAAGATAGTGAATAATAGAGCTAAGATAGCAGTTGGAACAAATCCGATTTTATCGTAAATATTTGATAAGGAGAGGTTGAATACCTTTGTTGATGAATCAGGATTTAACATCATACAGGTGATAAGAGAACCTAAAGTTATCAAACGACCTAAGGATAAGTCAGTACCTGCAAGTAAGATCAAACCGGCGACACCTAAGGCGAAGAAGATCTTGGTTGAGAAATTCTTCAAGATGTTCATAATAGCACCACCTTGAATCAAATCAGGATTGAATGCGATACAGACAATCATGAAGATTACGATGATGATATAAAGACCGTTTTTCAAAAAGAAGTCTTTGGTGTTGAAGTTATAAACATAATTTTCTAGCTTTGTTTCTATCTGTTCAGGGATTGTGTTCTTGTTTCCGTGAATATTTGATAAGTGAGAGACTTTATCCATGTAGATGGCATGGACTTCATCTTTTACTTTTTGATTTGCTTGCAAACAGTTCTGTTTGATTTCTTCACAAGCATTTTTATAAGCAATTTTTTCACTCTTGATGATTTTTTTCTTTTCATCGACTAAATCTTTATCAGCTTTTTGTTCAGCTGTTAAAGAATCTAATTCGTTTTGAAGCTTCATAAGAGCTGATTCATGTTTATCTTTTTCTTCTTCGAGAAGTTCAACTTTCTTAGCATTGTTTTCGCTGACTATTTGTTTGTAAATAGCTTTTCTAGCTTCATATGCTTGTTTGAATTCTTCTTTGATTTTTGCACTTGCTTCTTTATCTATTGAAGAAATTTGAGCTTTATTTTTATTAGCTATTTCTTTAGCAGAGGCTAGAATTGTATTTTGCTGATTTAATATCGCTTCTTTTTCTGATTTTTTAAGCATATTATTATGCTTGATTGTATAGATGAAATTCTTTGTTTTTTCGATTTTATCAGTTCCGTCTTTTCTTAAAACATCTAATTGATCTTCATATTTTTTAGCTGTTTCTTGAGCGGATAGAAGAAGTTTACTAGCTTCTTCTGATGAGAGAATTTGTGCATCATTCGTTGCCATTTTATATCTCCTTTATAAGTACTTAGCGCTTAAGCGCATCAACTCTTCTTGATTTGTTTCTTTCGTATTGACAATACCGGATAATCTTCCATTGGATATAACTCCGATACGGTTGGTTATTCCCAAGATTTCTGGCATTTCACTTGAGACGACAATACAAGTTTTTCCTTGCTTTGCAAGGTTGATAATCAATTCGTAGATTTGATATTTTGCACCGACATCGATACCTCTTGTCGGTTCATCAAGAAGGAAGACATCAGGATTTCTCTCTAGCCATCTTCCGATGATGACTTTTTGTTGATTTCCGCCAGATAAGGCTGTGATCGGTTCTTTTGGTGACATACATTTAGTGTGCATGACTTGAATTTCATTCTGAGTGGCTTTGGTCATCTTAAGATTAGATAAAGATAAACCATTGGCATACTGCTTTAAATTTGCAATCGTAGTATTGAATTCAATACTCGATTTCAAGAATAAACCAGTCGCTTTTCTTTCTTCAGTGACAAAGGCAAAACCTGAATTTATAGCATCAGCTGCGGATGAGAACATGACAAGAGAGTCTTTATAATAAATTCTACCGCTCTTAATAGTTCTTAAACCGAAGATTGTTTCTAATAATTCCGATCTTCCCGCTCCAACAAGGCCGTATAAGCCAAAAATTTCTCCTTTTTTGACTGAGAAACTTATATCCTTTAGATATGGAGCATATTTTGTTGAAAGGTCATCTATTTTTAAGATATCTTCTTGAGGAACATTATCAACAGGTGGGAATCTTTGATCGAGAGATCTTCCAACCATGGCTGAGATGATTTCATTCATGCTGGTGTCTTTGACTTGTTTTGACATGATCATTTGACCATCTCTCATGACAGCGACATCATCACAAATTTCAAAGATTTCATCCATTTTATGTGAAATATAAATGAAACTAGTACCTGTTTTTCTCAAGTTGCTGACGATTTCGAATAGCTTTTTGACTTCGACATCAGTGAGTGAGGAGGTAGGTTCATCAAGAACGATGACCTTGGCGTTATAACTGACTGCTTTAGCGATTTCGACCATTTGTCTTTTTGCGACTGACATCTTTCTCATCGGAATTTTCAAGTTGACAGAGATGCCTAATTCTTTGAATAATGCTGCTGCTTTTCTTTCCATCAATTTTGAATCGATGATACCTAAATTAGTCGGGTATCTTCCTAAGAATAAATTGTCTGGAATATTTCTATCCAAGCATTGATTTAATTCTTGGTGAACCATTGCTACACCATTTTCAAGAGCATCTTTTGGTCCGTTGAATTCTTTGTTTTTGCCTTCAAATATGACTTCACCTTCGTCTTTCGAATAAATGCCAAAAAGAATTTTCATTAAGGTTGATTTACCAGCACCGTTTTCGCCCATAAGACCTAAGACTGTGCCTTTACGAAGGTTTAAATCAATTCCTTTGAGGACTTGGTTTTTACCAAACGTTTTGTGAATATTCTTCAGGCTAAGAACATAATCTTCGTTTTCGTTTGAATTCATGTTTTTCACCTCATTTCCATATATGATAAGAAGAAGGACAAGTAGCCTGCCCTTCTTCTTTTTTTAATTATTTAGAATTTAGAAAATTGAGAGCTTTTCGTCGAGTAATTGTGGAGAAGCAGTAGTTCTTGCTTCAGCATCGGCATGGCCTTTTTCACCACGGACAACGATGTAACCAATCTTCTTATCACCGTTTCTATCGATGCCATTATTATTCTTGTAGTTGGCGTTGAACCATTCAGCTGCCATTTCACCTTGTAATCTACCGCCTTCAGCAGATTCGATACCGACATAGTAGATGTTCTCTCTTGATTTCATCAAATCAGTATCGATATTACCTTTACCATCAGACAATTCACGGTTCCAGAAGATAATCGGTTTATCAGTTGGAATTTTATTGATGAAATTCTTACCATTGGTTTGGTCGACTAAGTTGATCAAATAGCCATCATAAGCATCATCACCTGTTTGTTTGACTGCGGCATCCAAGGCTTCAAGAGCTTTTTGATTGTCATTTGCAGAATCAGTCCAATCAACTTGATAACCATATTCTTTACCAAAATCATTGAAACCTGGTTTCCATAAACCTGACATATTTGGATCTGCATTGTTATAGGTCAAAGCAAAGAGTTTCTTTGTTGGCTTACTAGTTTCACCGATGACATTAGCAGAGACAGCGGTTGGACTTGTAAGTGAGTTGACATTATCTTTGGTGATTTTTTGATGGTGAACACGGAATGCCTTGGTATCAGGTTCATATGAATCATAAGCGCCAGAGATACCATTTTCTCCGGTGATGTCAGCACTCAATTTAGTGACATCAGCAGAGGTTGCACCTTCAGAGATATTCTTAAATAATTGTAAAACGACATGTGCTTGTGTATAGGAATCATTTTTAATAGTTCCTTGCATTGTACCATCTTTGATTGCTTGAATAGCATCAGCAAGAGCATCAACACCGAAGATCGGGATTCCTGCTTGTTTGAAAGCACTGCTCTTGATGATACCAAGAGCCATACCATCGTTGTTGGATAAAACGACATCAACAGCTTTTCCTTTTGAACCGGATAAGACTCTTTCTACTTCACTAGTGGCAGTGACTGGATCCCAGGTTGTACCTGCAGTATCAGTACCTTCGACAAGAGCGACTCTTGCAGCTTTTCCATTTTTTTCGACTTGATCGTAGAGATTGCTAGAACCTGAGCAACCAACTAACATCATAACAGCACAAAACAACGGTAATGGAACTAAAGTCTTTTTCATTTTTTCTTTCCCCCTTTTTAATTCCAACATAACCTAGCAAATTCATGAAGAACTTTGTTAAGCGCTATCATTTTAAAAAATGACAAAATAAAAAAGAATGTAAAATTATCTACAAAATTTAGAAAAATCTCTAAATTTTAGAAAATTACATTCTTTGAATCGCTTTCAATATTTGGCAAATATCCCTTGAAAGCGCTTGTTATTCTGTAAAATCGTCTCTGGTTAAATTCTTTCCTTCGGCATAGAAACTGTAACCATCTTGAGAAGTATAAGGGAAGCTATCATCGATTGTTTTATCTTTGAATAGATAGTCTAAGAGTGAAAGTATGGCTTTTGATTGTTGAGAACCTTCATTTTTAACAGTTCCATAGAGAAGTCCTTTTTTGATGAAGGAAATTCCTACCTCGGTTCCATCAACACCGACTACTGGGAATGTTTGCTGTTTGTATTCGGTCTTGAAAATATTATTTTCCAGTAGATAATCGATAGCACCGAGAGCCATATCATCATTATTGGAAATGACAGCTTCAATGTCATCAATATAATTGTTAGCTACTTCCTGGAAATTTTGATAGGCTGTTTTTCTACTCCAGTTGCAATAAGTTGATTTTAATACTTCATATTTATAGCCGTCTTTTTTCAGTTGGTCTAATACTGCGATACTTCTTCTTTCGGTATCTTGATGTCCGATTTCGCCTTTCATCATGACAATTTGAATGACTCCATCACCATTTTTATCATAGGAAGAGGATAGATTATCAGGATCTCCGAATAATTTTTCCAACATTTTAGCTTGCAACTCTCCTTCTAAATTCGGATCTGTTCCGACATAGAAAAGGTTCTTATTGACTTCTCTTCCTTTTTCCATATCTGAGAATATAGGTTCACGGTTAAAAAAGATGACTGGCATATTTTTTTTGCAAGCTTTTTCAATGATTGCACTTGAAGAAAGTCTGTCTACGGGATTGACTAATAACACTTTTGAAGTTTGATTTTCAATAGCTTCATTGATATCTTCTATTTGACGGATTTGAGAAAATTCAGCATCATATGTTTTATATGTGTAATTATTTTTCTTAAAAGATGTTTCTAGTTCTTTTTGAAGAGAATTTATAAATGTATCAGATGAATTATAAATAAATAAGGAAACATCTAATTTTTTTGTTTTACAAGAATTCAACATTAAAGAGGCAAAAACTGATAATAATATCGCTTTTTTATTTCTTATTCTCTTCATTTTCAATCAAAGCCTCCCTTGGTATTTGGATATGAACTTTTGTTCCGTAATCTAATTTAGATTGTATTGTGATATCTGCTTTTTCACCATAGAACAATCTAAGTCGATGGTAAACATTTGAAATTCCAACTCCCTTATGAATAGTTTTATCTTTGAAGGAAGCATAAATTTCATCTATCTTCTCTTGAAGCATACCAAAACCATTATCGGAAATATCAAAACATAAATATTCATCTTTCAAATAGGCATTAATGATGATTTTACATTCTTTACTAGTTTCACCAATGCCGTGGATTATCGCATTTTCAACTATTGGTTGAAGAATCAATTTTAAAATAAATAAAGATTTGACTTCTTCTTGGGCGATTATTTCGAATTGGAATCTCTCACCAAATCGCATCTTTTGTATTTTTAAATAATATTTGACATGATCTAATTCATCCTTGACGGGGATGATATTTTTGCCTCTTGAAATAGAAATTCTAAAGAAGCGAGATAATGCTATTATCATATTTTCGGCTTTTTCGTTTTCCTTTTCGTCAATTAAATAAACAATAGAATCTAAAGTGTTGTAAAGGAAATGTGGATTTATTTGATTTTGAAGGGCTTGTAGTTCGGCTTTATTTTGTTCTTTCTGTTCGTTGACAATTTTGATAGTTAAGTCATGAATACGATTCATCAATGCGATGTATGATTTATTTAAAGATTCAACTTCTTTTGTACCTCTTAAAGGTCTATCATAAAGACTCATGACATTCAAATCGTCGATTTTTTCCATTCTCTTTTGTAAGGTTACCAATGGTTTTGTTATTTGTCTAGAAATCAAAAAGACAAATAGAGAAA
Organism: Paludibacteraceae bacterium; assembly: GCA_963617725.1. Classification (GTDB taxonomy): domain Bacteria; phylum Bacillota_I; class Bacilli_A; order RFN20; family CAG-288; genus Enterosoma. Next base: position 2,640 of record CAVEQA010000046.1, on the reverse strand, counting down.
AAACGATTAAAGCGATCAGTGTATATGCCAGTGTGTGGATAAAAAGTTCTTTAGCGATAGCAACACGCCATCTAGTGTTTGGAATTGTAGAAATATAAAGGAAAAATGAATTATTATCTCTTTTAAAGGTAGCTTTTCCTAATACATTTTCTTTGATTATATCTAATTCGTCACTATTTATGATGATTGAGGTATAGATAGTTTCATAATCATTATTGAAGATGAAAACATGACCTCCATCTCCTAATTTTGCTTCATCAATCATACTGACAATGCCAGAAAAATCATAGGAAATATTCAATATCGCGTTGTCACTTCCATTATCCATAGATATCATTTTCGATAGTGTGAAACTTGAAGAGGTATCAACTTTTGAAAAGCAATTGATGAGGGGATTATTTAAAGCTGATTTGAACCAATCTTCTTTGACAATTGATTCCTTATTTGAAGTTGATTTAAAAAATGAATTGCTAGAGATCAAATTTCCATCAGTATCATATAAAGATATTGATTTCATACTATTCGATACTGACATGATTTCATCAAAATAGAAATGATTAGAAGCTATTACTTCTTCTTTGCTTTGATTATCTATCTTTACTTGCAAAGCATCTGATAATAAAACGACATTGTCGATGTAATTGGTGTAATTTGAAAGTGCTTGTTCAGATGTTGAAACAACCTGATTGATATAGGTGGTTTCCATATTGCTTGAATAGATAAAAACAGTGATTGATAAAATACCTATGACAAATACGCATAGTAAGGCGACAACACTAAAAACTAGTTTTCCTGATAACGATTTTATTTTAAATTTTTTGATTCTTTTTAAATTCATCTGGTGACTGTCCGTAATATTTTTTAAAACAATGAGAGAAGTAATAAGGATCTGAATAGCCAACATCATTGGCAACACTTATTATTTTAGTATCAGGATTTAGAAGCAATTCTTTTGCTTTTTCCATTCTAAATTCAGTAGTAAGTTTTGTAAATGAAGTATTATTTTTCTTTAAAATGGCTGAAATATAACTGATGGAATAGGCTAATTCGTCAGCGACATCATCGATTGATAAATCACATTCTGAAAAGTGAGCTTGAATGTAGTGCTTGATTCTATCGTATGAAGATTCAACACCTGATAATCTTTGTTCTTCATTTACTTTGATAACTGCTAAAGCTACTTTGTAGAGATAATCAGCAAGCACTTCTTTAGTTTTGATGGTGTAGATATTTTGAGTCATCTCAATTTGAGATTCAAAATTTTGATATAGATGGGCTAATGTTATACAGGATTTTAAGATAGAATCCAAGATATTGGATAGGATGAAATAATAGTTATCTTTGAATTGAGGAGTGGAGATTTGATCGATGAATGAATTGATTTTCTCTTTTGCCTCTTTCTTTTTTGAATAAGCGACATAATAAGATAACAATTTATATTCGTTTTCATCAATTTTTTCACTAGTAGTAGGATTTGATTTTTTTAGTTCTTCAAAAGGAAGGACTAAATTACTTCCTAAAACAGTTCTGAATTCAAGAGCTCTTCTTGCGTGCCTAAATAGTTTTCGATAGTTTATTGATTGACTTGCAACATTGCTTAATCCACAGGATACTGTGCATTTTAAAAACTTTTTAATTTTCGCACAAATTTTGTTCAAGTTGAAAATGAGATCATCGAGAACTATCTCATCATCGCTCATGATTAGGGCTGCAAGTTGATTATCCGGTTTAAAAGTGTATATTTTATAGCTAGAAGACATTTCATCAATCAAAAGAGATAATAAGGAAGTGTACATCAAATCTAGATTTTCATAAGAAAGATCATCACTATCAGAATCAAAAATAGCAATCAATTGATATTTATAATCTAAGTTAATACCATCTTCTTTTAGTTTTAAAATGAAATTATCGCTCAATACTTTTAAGGTGACAAGCTTTGTTAAGTCATCAGCTTTGATATAATTGACAAAGCTCTTCTCTTGTTCTTCCATATGTTTGAGAATATTGGCATTCTTTTGTTGAGCATCTAATGAATCTTTTACTTTCATCATTGTTTCTTTGAATTCATCAAAGCTCAATGGTTTAGTAAGATAGGAAACAACCCCAAGAGATATAGCTTCTTTAGCATAATCAAAAGAATCATAACCAGAGATGATAACAGCTTTTATCAATGGCAATTCAATTCTTGCTTGTTTTATCAAATCAATACCAGAAATATATGGCATTTTAATATCAGTGATGATCAAGTCTGGCTCTAAAGGAATTCCAGATTCTAAAGCATCAAAGCCATTTTCATATTTTCCGATAACTTCAAAATCATCTCCTAGTTTATCTAGCATGAGACAAATACGATTTCTAATTGATTCTTCATCATCGGCGACGATTACTCTGTACATAGTATCTCCTTTATTCTCAAATAAGCTTGAATCGCTTACATTTTATCACAATTTAAAACCATTAGAAAAATAATGTTTTCTAATAATGTTAAAATCTTATAAAATTTTTATATAAACTATAAAGTTGTAATATTAGTTTTTGTTCGTATAACTTAATTTTTTAATTTGTATTTTGGTATTAATTAACATCTAGAATATTGCGATTATGGCTGCACTTGTTATCATTATTGCTTGGAATAAAAAA
>CAVEQA010000045.1:0-12182 GCA_963617725.1 Paludibacteraceae bacterium | reverse complement strand
TTAATATACAAAGTTGAATTATTGTCAGGAACTGAATAATTTTTCTCATAAAGTTTTTTTGTTTTAAGATCAGAATGAATAATAGTAAAGTTTGAATTTAACGAACTAAGTTGTTCATTAGAACGTTCCATAGTATATTCATTTTTTAGTCCATCTAATGAACTTGTTTGTTCGTTTTTTAAAAAATTGATTTCAACTGAACTTGCATAACAATCAGGCACGGCTTGAGGAGAAGATAATAGAGAAATAATCAAAATTAGTTTAGCCATAATATTGATCCTCATTTCTCGTGACATTTACAGTATATGCATGCTATAAACTCATGATTAAGATTATTATATTCGCATAAAATTTAAAATTCAAAAAATATATTTAGTTAGATTTTATTAAATCACTATAAAGATTAAAATGCTTATATTTAACAATATAATTTTGAAATCATAAAGTTTAAATTTCATACTTAAAAAGTGCCTGATAGGCACTTAATTATTAATTTCGTCAGCTTTCTTTATGACATGTTCAACTGGATGTTCTTCAAGTCTTTTCTTAAATATTTTTGGTGTGACAATCAAATAGAAGACAAGTGAGAAAACTCCTGAGAATGAATCAGCAATCGGCTCTGCTAAGAATGCAAAACTAGCATCATTTGATAACATTGGAAGAAGAATGGTAAGAGGAATGAGAATCACAAATTTTCTCAAGATTGATAACCAAATTGAATAATTCGCTTGTCCCATTCCAGTCAAGCCATCGACAAAGACATATTGAAAGGCTAAAGGAATAATACCCATCATATACCATCTGATGAATTTGACGCTGGCTTGAATGACTTCTTCACTACCATCACACTTTGATCCTAAACCTACAAAGATAGTTGCAAATGGTCTTGCTAAAAAGAAAGATAAGACAAAGCAACAAATGCAAAAAGTTAGGGCAAAAGCAGTCAATTGTTTCTCTGCTTTTTTGATAAGATCAATTCTTCTTGCTCCATAGTTATACCCTAATATAGGTTGAGTACCAGTAGAAATTCCAAGAAGCGGTCCTGTTATCAATGATAAGAAAGCTTGAACAATAGTTGCGGTTTCAATATAGAAATCACCATTTCCATTACCATATTTTTGAAGCATACTATTCAAAATGATAATGATGACACTATCGCTTCCCATGATGATGAATGGTGAAAGACCCAGCCTTAAGATATTGAGCATCAATTTGACATCATAATTACCGAAAGATAATTTGATCTTACTACCTTTTAATAAAAACAAAATAGCCAAAGAAAAAGAAAGAAATTGACAACTGATAGTAGCTAAAGCAGCTCCTTTGATTCCCATGTTGAAGACATACATGAACAAAGGATCTAATCCAATATTTAAAAGACATGCAAGACAAGTTGTCAGCATTGCCTTTAAAGATTCACCTTGAGCAGTTAAAAATTGATTGAGACCAAATGAAATGATGGAGAAGAAAGTTCCTAAAAGATATATCATCAAATAGTCTCTAGCATAAGGATAAGAAACTTCCGATGCGCCAAAAGCAAATAGCATCGGTTTCATGACTGAATAGAAGATGATCATCAAAAGAGCACTCAAAATGATGAGTAGCAATAAAGAATTGCTCAAGATCTTCTTTGCTTTTTGTTCATTCTTTTCACCTAAAGCAATTGAAAACAAAGGAGCACCACCAAGTCCAACTAAGAAAGCAAAGGAAGTGATGAAAGTCGTAATTGGAGCAACAACGCCAATACCAACAAGTGCTTGTTGGCCATTTACTGGCATATTTGAAACATAAATTCTATCGACAATATTGTAAAGAACCGATACCAATTGAGCTAACATTGCAGGAAGTGCAAGTCTTAATATCGTCGGCCAAGTTTTAGAACTACCTAAATCAGTTTTTTCCATAATTAATTACCAAAAATACTATAGCCACAATAGGTTAAGAAAACAAGAGAATACCTTAAAAAAGCAATTACAGACCTAACCATAATTGCTTTAAATGATCAATTAGAATTCTCTTTTTGATGAAGTTCTCTCATTCCTTCAACTGTATCACAAATTTCTTTGAAAGAACAAGTTCGACAATCCATCTTCAAATTTTTCATGATGTGATCTAAAGTCACAGTGATTCCTTCACTGAGTTTTGAAAATTTAGAAATAGAATCATAATCGAAATTAGGATCAGTGATGAAAATTTGTTTGACAGCCTTAACTCTCACTTCTTTTTTATAATGTTTTAAAAATAAAGATCCGACATCAGAAAAAGAAAGATTTGAATCGAAAGCATCTTTAGAAATCTTTCCACCTTCTTTTAAAAATCCGGTATGGATCTTAAGCATATATCCTTTAGGATTTACTTTATATCTAGAATATTCGATATTTCTCAGTATTCGATATATCTCTTGATCCTTTAAATCAGTTTCATCAATCAAAAAGAATGAAATGTGAGAAAAAGGAACATCACCCTTTAAATCTTTGATATCTTTTCCAAGGAGGAAAATCTCATCTTTACAAACTAAACTAGATGAACTCGTATAACCCATCAAATAAGAAGAAGGTAAAAGTGATGAACCTAAATTCACAATTGAATCGGAAGAAAATATAAATACTTTTTCTTTTTCATCCTGAACATCTTCTTTGATATTCAATTGTGTCAAAGGAGTTTTAAATAGAGAATTTACATCAGTTATAATTTCATCATATAGTTTCATTCTAGATGACGATTTCTCTTTCTCTTATCGTATTTTTTGTTAATCCACTTTTGAACAACAGCAAGAAGTTTGCTATCGATATTGAAATAATAAACACAGAAAAGCAAAATGAACATGAGAAGAATAAAGCCGACAATTGATCCTAAAACGATCAATAAGATAACCCACCAAGCCATTTTACTTAGCCTCGTTTAAGCCTTTTTGACGAGCGTATTCAGCAGCGCCTAAAGCACCCATAAGTTGTGGATCAATCGGTAAATCTTTAACCTTCAAATGAAGAACTCGTTCAATAGCTTGTTTTAAACCTTTATTTTTAGCACAACCACCAGTCAAAGTGATGGAGTCAGTAGCGCCGGCTTTTTTAGCCATAACGAAACATCTTTTAGCAACAGAAGTCATAATACCTGCAGCGATTTCTTCCATCGGTTTTCCTTCTCCTACTAAAGAGATGACTTCAGATTCACAGAAAACAGTACACTGAGATGTGATCGGAATGACATTTTTAGCAGTCAATGATAAGGAACAGAATTCATCTAAATCCATTTCAAAACTTCTTGCCATAGCTTCGAAGAATCTACCAGTACCAGCTGAACACTTATCATTCATTGCGAAATTCATAACTGTTCCGTCTTTTGGATCGACAGCGATACCTTTGATATCTTGTCCACCGATATCGATGATTGAGGTGATAGTAGGATCAGTAACATGGACTCCCATACAGTGACAGGAGATTTCTGAGATATTTTCATCAGCAAATGGAACTTTATTTCTTCCGTAACCAGTACCGATCAAATAAGTTAAATCTTCAATTTTTGAAAGGTCAGGAACTTGTTTGATAGTTTCTTCAAGAGCGATTTTTGCACTTTCAACCGGATTGATTTTAGATTTTAAAGTTGTATGTCCGACCATTTTTCCATTTTCGTCTAAAATGACGCATTTAGTATATGTAGAACCAGCGTCGCATCCACCAAAATATTTCATATTATCTTTCCTTTCTACCATCTAGCAGTGTCGTCCATATCGACTAAGCTTTCATCTAATGGCTCTTCTCTTAAAACAGTCTTCATATAACGATTGACATCTTCTCTCATATCTTTTCTAGTCGCCTTGGTTGGATTCATAAGAGCGTGATAGACCCAAACGATATGAATACCGCGTTTTCTACCTTCTTCTTCGATAAGACCGTGATATCCAGCCATCGATTTGCATCCGATATGTTCATACATGATTACCATATCAGCATTATATTCTTCACAATATTGCCAGAGTTGTTCAACACCGACTTCATAACCACCATTGGAATGATTTCTCATGATCATATTCATGTTGTATTCACCAAGGTCTAATAATGCTTGTTCATGATCTTCATAATTGATTGGTTTTGTAAGAGTGAAAGATAACATATCGCAAAGACAAACAATACCCCAACAATTGCTGAGCCATTGATTGAAGGCAGTATAGTATTGAGCGTGAACACCCCAAACAAGAGCCCTATGTCTTATCTCTTTACATGGAAGTACGTGGTTTTTAAATCCTTCCTTTGCGATTTCAGTGATCTTTTGATCGAATTTCAAGAATGATGGATCTCTACCAGAGATGACCATGTACTCAGCATCTCTATATAACATGACATTGTTATTAACAACTTGAGGATATGGAGTCTTATTCATTTCCATCCATTCTTCAAAGAGAGCATTCTGAGCATTGTAGGTCTTCATATTTTTAGCAAAAGCATCCCAATCCCATTTTTCACCGGTATGTTTTTCGATAAATTTGATAGCTTCGACTATTTGATCTCTTGAATAAGCTAAAACTGATTTTTGTTGATGACGCATCGGGGCTGCCATGGTGAAACTTGGTAAATCATCATGTCTATCTTCGATTTGATTTCCCATCAAAGAACCATCACAGGTAGTATTGCAGTGAATTGCACAAACACCGCAGATAGGATAATCTTCATCGATAGCACAACCAAGTTCTGCGCAAGGCATCGGGCAGACATCATTTGGAATTTGGAACTCTTCAGCAACTTCGATGTAATGTAAAACACCATCTTGAGCAATGGTAGAACCTGTATAAATAGCCGGGACTTCTTTGGATAAGAATTTTAAATTTGGAAAGCCAGTTGCGATAACCATCATTCCATTTTCGTCCATGATAACAAGTTTTTTATTTAATTCATCATATTTACCATGCTTATTTCCGATTCTCTTATCGCATTTGAATAAGGTATCCATTGTCTGAGTTAAATGCTCAACAATCGAATCATATTCGATATGTCCAATTCTGAGTTGTGGACCTCTAACACCTTCTAAATGACGATCGATATAATCAAAAGCTGCAAGATAATTGCCAAACCAACGATAGGTGAACATCGCTTTTAGAGTGTTCGGTTTCATGATGAATTTTGACATTACAAGAAGATTGTGTAACCATCTTGAAAAATCATACATCGTATCTTTGAAACCACGCCATTCTCTATGGGTATATGTCTTCTTTCCTGGCTTATTCAATTTGCCAAGTTTGATATTTCCAATATTATCTTTCATTAGTTAGACTCCTTTTGCTGAATCTTTTTGATCTCTAAAGCTTCGATGAATGCTTGAATTCTTGTTCTCAATTGACCGGATTGTCCAACATTATATGGTCTATCAATGCTGAGAGTTTTATATCCGTATTCATTCTGCATGACTGCATTCATAAAGGCTCTTCCATATCCCCAATAATCGCAGAATTTGATTTGTTCGATAATAAGACCATCGACTTTATATTCTTTAGCGATTTTATCGACATAGGCATGTCTTTCATTGACTTTTTCAGTCGTTAAGAAACGAGGACATTGACCTGAGGTCATATAATATCTGCACACTTGTGTGAGAGCATCTTCATCATCTTTTAATTCGATAACCTGTCTTCCAGGAAGAGAACCAAAGCAATAACGATCTGCGACAACAACAAGTCCGCATTCCTCAGCTAACTTGATGAGTTGTGGATCATCAACTTCAGATCCTACCATAGCAACTCTTGCTCTATAAGTACCTTTTTTATCTGGTACTCTAGTCTTTAATTCTTCACATGTCTCTTGAAGTTTTTGAATAAGTTTATCCTTTGGACAACAATAAGTGCTGAGACATAAAACTGCGAATTCATAACCTGTGATTCTCGGTTGTTCTTCTTTTCTATAGTCACCGATTTCAGTTATCAATTTTGAAATGATATTCTGTTCTTCGACTGCTTTTCTAATCGCACTATCAGAAATATCGATTCCAAAATTTTCGTTCAATGGCTTTAAAACATGTTCTTGCATCTGTAAGACATAATGTTTCAAGGTGACATCATCTGATTTCATCGGAACATCGACATAAGAAGCAAAGAATCCTTCATTTTGACAGCAATCAAGATGTTCGATATTTTCAACACAACGATTCATCATAGCACAAGCTTCTGGCGAGATGATGGCATTGAGGAAATTGAATCCGCCTTCTAAAGCTCTTTCTAATAATGCACGACAAGCTTCACAGAAGATTGGAGATAAATAATAATTACCCATCTCAGTAGTACCAGTTCTTGGAGCTCTTAAACGCACAGAAAAAATGCCTGGAAGATTCAAAAGTGGTTCAGGTATTTGATAACACACATGTCCAACAGCTTTTCTTCCTTCACTTTGGGCTTCTTGTATGAGGTCGTTGTTGGAGTTTTCAAGAAGTTTTTCAAAGTAATATAAATGTTTTAAATCTCTCATATTCTTTTACCTATAAAATATGGATTTTTTCAAGAGCTTCCTTTGCTCCTTTGACAATATTTGCATCATCATCTAAGAAGAAGACATTCTCACCATTCATATCGTATTCAGCTAATTTCTCATCCATTGGAATCTTAGCTAATAAGGTAAGTGGTGCAATATCTAAATCTTCTTTCATCGCAAGACTTGAAAGTCTATTAGCAATGACACCGATTTCTTCATACATAACAAGATCATCAGCAACACTCTTGATAGTCTTTACTACTTGAATTCCTTTTTTACTTTGGTCGGTTACAAGCAATAGATGAGTGACTTTCTCCATGACTCTTCTGTTGATTTGTTCAATACCAGCTTCACCATCGATGACAACATAATCATAATGAGATGAAATAGCTGCGATGACTTCTTTTAAATAAGTATTGATCTTACAATAACATCCGCTAGCTTCAGGTCTTCCGATTGCCATAAAGGAGAATCCATTTTGTTCAACGATGGCTTCTTCAATCGAATATTTAGCATTTCCTAATACTTCAACAACTGCATTCTTACCATCTTCGCTAGCTTCAATAGCTTCTTTTCTGACATCATCAATCGTTTTATGTGTTTCAATTCCTAAAGCAGTTGACAATCCAATAGCAGGATCAGCATCGATAGCTAGGATTTTCTTGTCTTTAAAATTTTCAACAAGAAGTTTGACAATTACAGCAGCAAGAGAAGTCTTTCCCACTCCTCCTTTTCCGGCAACAGCAATGATACGTGGTTGTGTTTTTTCGTTCATATAGAAACCTTTCTAAAAAAATCTTTTATTATTCTAACTTAAATAAAATGTAAAATAAACATTAATTTGAAAAGGCTTTCATTGTTATTTATGACTAACTTAAAATATCAAGCAACATTTAACATATTTAAAAAATTGTTTATTGATATCATAAATTTAAAAGATATTTCCAAAAATTATAAAATATGAAAATAACGCATTCATTTCCAACTAGAAAATAGTTATATTTCCATTTTTCAAGCAAAAAATGATTATTTTATGGTATAATTTAAAAGTTGAGGTGAATTATGGATTACGAAAAAGCAAGTAATTACTGGATTGAAAAAGATAAAACATCAATAAAGATGAATCCTGATGAATTGCTAAAAATGATTGAAGAATTTATTAGAAAACACAATACGATGGCATTAGCCACCGGTTTTTCAAATGAAGTCAGATGCACTCCAATTGAATATACTTATGAAAATGGTTGTTTCTATCTCTTTTCTGAAGGTGGATTAAAATTTAAATATTTAGAACACAATAAGAATGTCTCAGCTAGTATATTTGATCAATTCACTACTTTTTCAGATATTCATTCAGTCCAAATCACCGGAATTATTGAAATAGTTGAAGATGATGATGAATATAAAAGAATTTTGAATTTAAAAGGAATCAAATTCGAATCTATCAAAAAGATAAAAGAATCATTACATCTATTAAAATTATGGGCTTTTAAAGTTGAAGCCTTAGATTCAACTACTAAGCTTTTTGGATGTTCCAATAGACAAATATATTTCTTTGATCACAAAGATAAATAAGATCATTTTTATGATCATCATTTAATTTTGTTTTTTATTGGAGGTTTTTAATATGGTCGATATGAATTCGCATTTTTCAATGTGGAAATTATTTAAGATATCAATACCGACGATTATCATGATGATTTTCACAAGTATTTATGGTGTTGTTGATGGGCTTTTCGTTTCAAATATTGAAGGAGATACAGCCTTCAGCGGTATCAATTTCATCCTTCCTTATGTTATGCTCTTTGGAGTTGTAGGGTATATGATCGGAGCTGGTGGTTCTGCACTAGTTTCCAAAACTTATGGAGAGGGTGATGAAAAAAGAGGAAATAGATATTTCACGATGCTGATGATAATTCAATTATTCGTCGGAGCTATCGGTACTATCGTCGGATTTTTCACTGTCAAAGATATGGCAAGAATCTTAGGAGCAAATGATGTGATGTTACCATATGCTGAAACATACGGACACACATTGATGCTCTTTATGATTTTCTTCATATTTCAAAATTCCTTCCAATCATTTATGGTCGTTGCAAGAAAACCGATGCTGGGATTTCTTTTCACAGTCATTGCAGGATTGACAAATGTACTTGGAGACTACTTATTGATTGCAGTGTTCAAGCAGGGAGTTAGAGGTGCTGCCATTGCTAGCGGCATAAGTCAAATTGTTGGTGCTTTATTACCTCTATTTTATATTATTTTCTTCAAACATAAAACGCCGTTGCATTTTGAAAAAACTAAATTAGAATTCAAACCGATTTTCCAAGCTATGTCAAATGGATTATCAGAGATGATATCCAATTTATCGATGTCATTAGTCAATATGTTATTCAATGCACAATTGATGAAATACATCGGTCAAAATGGTGTCACAGCCTATGGGATTATCATGTATGCAGGTTTTATCTTCACCGGTGTGTATTTTGGTTATTCAATCGGTGTCAGCAGTATCATCGCTTATCAATACGGAGCCAAAAACACTAAAGAACTATCTTCAATACTTAAAAAATGTCTGATGACATTTTCAATATTATCTATTGTCCTTGCAACGCTTGCTATCGGATGTGCTAAACCGATTGCTATGATATTTGTAAGAAACAATCCTGAACTGTTAAGTTTGAGTGAAAAAGCCATTCGCTTCTACTGCATTTCCTATTACATCGCTGGTTTCAATATTTTCTTCTCATCTTTCTTCACCGATTTAAACGATGGATTAGTTTCGGGAATCATCTCTTTTGCAAGAACTTGTTTTTTTCAAGTCTTAGCAATTATGATTTTTCCACTTATTTTCAGCAGTGATTCATTATGGTTTAGCATTCTCTTTGCTGAGATATGCTCGCTTATCATCTCTTTGATTTTCTTATTCACCAAAGATAAAAAGTATCATTATTTGAAAGGTTAGTTCTTCTTCTTTTTTGGTTTCCACAAAAGTATCCAATTCGGTTTAAAAGCATCAGGAATGATCTCTGATTTTTTTGTGTATTTACCAAAAGAATCTGAAGTCTTACCATAAATCGCATGGTATTTATCTAAGTTTTCTAAAGCGTTAGGAGAAATCAAAAATTCTTCTAACGTTTTTCTATTTCTAACGATGATTGGAACTCCTGGATTGGATAATAAGAAATACGGAATTGATAATTTTTCATATTCTACTTTCACCTTTTCATTCTTGCAAAAAGATAGAAATTGATTGAGATTATATTTCTTACCACAGAATCGATAGATACCTTTTGGAGATACCCAAGTGATTTTAATAATCTTTATTGAATTATCCTCTTTTTCACCTTTGAGTTGAAAGAAAAGACTAACATCATCGTTTTTATAATCAAAGTTTGAAAAGATCTTTTTAGGATATAAATAATAGAATTTTTCATTATTAGATTCTTCATCTAAATACCAGATATTCTTATTTTCATATTCTTCTCTCATATCGAATAACCAAATGACTTTGTATCCTAATTTGTGATAGAAATAATTTCTATCTTCATATTCTTTGATTGAAATTTCCGAATGTTGAAACTCGATAACCACTTTTTCATCTTCAATTAAGACATCCGCTCTATGTGTTTTATTTTGAAATGTTTTAACAATTTCTAAGTACTTTTCATCAAATCTATTTTGCCAATCAAAATGCCAGTCTGACATTTCATAATGCCATTTATCGATGCAATTTGAATTTGGAAAATGAGCAAAATGATGAGCTTTTATCTGTCCTTTTCTCTGTAAGACTTCTTTATTACAAATCGGACAATAATATTTTTCACCATCTTTAGCAGAAGAGATATGTACTCTTCTTTTATCTTTATCTATTGCCACTATCATTTTTAGAATTGAATAAATCCCATAATGAAATATCTGAAGGAATATCATCTTCAGTTTGTTGATTTTCATCAGAAACCTTATCTTCTTGTTTTTTTACATCTTTTTTCTCGACTTTTTCTTCTTTCTCATCAATTTCATCGTTCACTTCTTCTTCATCAATTTCTTCGTTATCATCTTCGTCTTGATTATAGATTTCTTCTTTTGAAAAGATTTCATCGATGAATCGAGAATGAGAATTTTTACCACTGATATCATTTTCAGAGAATAGATATAATCTATCTTTTGCTCTTGTCATAGCGACATAGAGAAGTCTTCTTTCTTCTTCTAATCCTGTTTTAGATCTTTCTTCTAATGTTTTATGATGTGGGAAAAACGGATCATCTAATCCGATGACATAGACATTTTTAAATTCCAATCCCTTAGCTGCATGGATTGTCAGTAGATGAACTGAATTCTTGCTTTTGCTCTCCGCTTCTCTCTTTTTTAAATTATTCAAGTAATATTCTTTCAAAGTGATATTTGAATCATTAGTTTCACTTCTTATTGAATAGATGAAAGAATTTAAATTCTCTAAGTGACTTGGATTTTTAAGTCCACCGATATACTCCATATACCGCGTATCTTCTAATAAAGTATTCAAAGCTTTATTGACATTCCAAGTATCTAGATGGTCTTGAATATTTTCGATGGCATTTAAAAATTCTTTGATATCTGTTCCGACAAATTCGATATCATTTCTATGCATTTTTAATGTAACAAGCAATGGCTCTGATAATTGAAGAGATAAAAGATATTCGACTTTTTTAGTTCCGAACTTTCTTGTCGGTCTATTTATCATTCTCAGAAGTGATTTATCATCTTCTTCGATGACAATCTTGATGAGTGATAAGACATCTTGAATTTCTGATAGTTCATAAAAAGAAGGAGCTCCGATAATGTCATATGGGATTTTTTGATTGCGAAGAACATTCTCTAATGACATCGAATAAAAACTGCATCTGAAAAGAATAGCGTTATCTTTATAATCTTCTTTTCTATCAATTGATTCTTTGATGAGTTTTGAAATCTTATCACCAGCTTCAACTTCCGTTTCACATTGGAAATATTCAACTTTAACGCCATCTTCTTTTAAGGCATATAGATCTTTCTTCACTCTATTTTTATTGTTAGATATGAGTTTATTAGATGCATCTAAAATACTTTTAGTCGATCTATAATTATCAACTAAGATGAATGTTTTGCAGTCTTTATGAATCTTAGAAAAATTTAATAAAATTTTATTATCAGAATTTCTCCATTCATAAATATTTTGATCAGGATCACCAACAACAAATAAATTCTTGGAATGACAGGAAAGCATCTCTAAAATATCGTATTCAATCTTAGAGGTATCTTGGGCTTCATCAACTTCAAAATATGAAAATTTATCTTGCCATTTAAATTTGATTTGTTCAAAATTCTTCAAAATGTAATGAGTGTAATAAATTAGATCATCAAAATCTAACCAACGACCTTTTCTTTGATTCAAAAGATAACTATCGATGATTTGATCTTCAAGACATTTTCTATTAGTCAGAATATGCTCTTCAAAATTACGATCCATCATTCTAGGTATATATTCTTCTTTGCTTTTTTCTTTGGAAATCGAAGCCCTGATTTCTTCAAGAGTGAAATTATCTAATTTGATTCCGTGATCAGAATATATTTTAGTCAATACTTTCTTAGTATCTCTTTCATCGAAGATTCTAAAGGATTTAGAATAATTTAAAATTCCGATTTCTTCTTTTAAAAATCTAGAACCAAAAGAATGATAAGTCAAAATATAAGGTAAATCTAAATCAT
>CAVEQA010000044.1:0-12408 GCA_963617725.1 Paludibacteraceae bacterium | reverse complement strand
TTCATATGTTTACCTAAAAAATTATATCAACATAGATCAGAGAATTAAACTATTGAATCTGTCTTTACCTTCTTCATCTTGCTTTTCTTCATTATAAAATATGTAAAAATTACATTTTTATTTTATTTATCTTTTCAAAAAGATATAATTAAAGATAGGAAAATTATTAAAAAAGCTCCATTTATCAATAAATAGAGTTTTGAAAGGAAAGGTATGAAAAAATTAAATCAGGCGTTCAGTTTAGTTGCTTTGTCACTTCTTTTAGTCGGATGTAACGAAAATAAAACAAATAGTACATCTAGTAATTCCGCAAAAGAAACTCCGTTATCTACTAAAGTTACAACAAAAGACGATAAAGATAGTCCTAAAAAATCAGAGACAACATCAGATAAAAAAACAAATTCCAACACTACTACTGATGACCAAACTGTCTATTACACAATCACATTTGATTTAGATGGTGGTACTATTGTTGATGAAACTGAAGTAAAAACACAAAAAGTTAAAGAAGGTCGTTGGGCTAAAAAACCTAGTATCAACCCAACAAAAGATCATTGTGAATTTTTAGGTTGGTATGACGGTAATTTCGAATACAACTTCAACCAAGCTGTCTATGGCAATTTGAATTTAAAGGCTAAATGGAAAGTAAATGAAGACCAAAAAGTGACTCTTACCATTGATCCAAACAATGGCGAAGCCACTTACACAGTCGATACTTTTTTAGGTGATAGAATCAATCTTAAAACACCAAGTAAATCAGGAATGGTATTTTCTGGATGGTATATCAATGATGACGATGATAAAAAATTCACAGGTTTAGTTACTGAAGAAGCTAAAAACTCTTCAAGAATTGTCGCTCATTATGAAAAACAATCATTCAACTATAAATACAGTATAAATGATGATGGAACAGTCAGTATTGACGGTATTTTAAAAATTGACACAGTCACTGTTGTTATTCCATCTACAATCAATGGTAGAAGAGTAACAAAAATCGGTAAGAATGCATTTTCAAGTAGAATATCTATTACAGATATAACAATTTCAGAATATATAACTGAAATTGAAAGAAATGCCTTCACTGGATGTAGAGGATTAGCTAATATTTATGTTGATTCTAATAACACTGCATTTGAAGCCGTTGGCGGTGTTTTATATAACAAGGGTAAAACTGAATTAGTTTTATGTCCTCCTAAAAATACATCTTCAGCTTTCACAGTTCCTTCCAGTGTCATCAAAATCGGTGATTATGCTTTCTATGGACATATGGATGCAGGTATCACTTCCATCAATTTCAATGAAGGATTAGAAGAAATCGGTGAAAGAGCATTTTATAATAATGAAAAACTAACTTCTTTGGATTTCCCATCAACATTAAAGAAAATAGGAGCTTACGCTTTCTATACTCCAACAGCTCTTTCAACTCAAATGACTGTCAGATGGAATGATGGTCTTGAAGAAATTGGAAACAATGCCTTTGTTGGTGTATATCTCAAAGATACTTTGACATTACCAGATTCCGTTAAGATAATCGGTGATTATGCTTTCTGCACTCCTGTTGATACTTCTTGTGCTATAACAAAAGTTAATTTACCAAAATCACTTGAATACTTTGGAGACGCTGCATTTTTCTATGGTATGGGTATCAAAACCATCACTCTTGATGCTTCCAATCCTAACTTCAAAGTTGTCGATGATATTTTATATTCAAAAGATGGCAAAAAATTAGTTTGGGCACCACATGATGCTTTAGCCGCTAATAATATCACTGATGATATTTTAGTCATTCCTGAAGGTGTTGAAGAACTTTGTAAACATTCATTGAGTGATATAGATTGTAAAACTATCACTTTCCCATCAACATTAAAAAAGATTGATGATGATGCCTTCCATTATAATTATTTCATCAGTTCTTTAGTTATTCCCGATACTGTTACTGAAATCGGTGAAGAAGCCTTTATGATGATGGGAAATTTAACTTCATTTACTTTTGGAAATGGCATAACTAAAATTCCATTAGCTGCCTTTTATGAATGTCCAAAATTATCAACTATCGATATTCCTGCTTTCATCACTGAAGTCGGAGATGAAGCTTTCTATTGTTGTCCACTTTCTTCAATCACTTTCCACGAAGGTTTAGAAAAGATTGGAGGAACTGCATTTGCTGTCTATGAAACAGGAACTGCAAAATTGACTAGTTTATCATTCCCGGATAGTTTGAAGAGCATCGGTTCAATGGCTTTTGCTGGTCAATCAAATCTCAAGAGTATCACTTTTGGTAAAAACATCGATGAACTAGGTAACAATGTCTTCGGTTCAAATGGTGGCTGTATGGCACCAACACCGACTGAATTAAAAGCTACACCTGCTGCTATTGCCGCTGGATTAAAAGTCGATAATGGAATTCTCATCTCTGCTGATGGTAAAAAAGCTATGTACTGCATTTCTTCATTCGCTGGTGAATTGAATCTTCAAGAAGGAATTGAAGAAATCTTACCTTATACCTTCTCTAAGGTAAAAGCTACAAAACTAACTCTTCCATCAACTTTAAAGACCATCGGTGAATGTGCCTTTAGTTCTTCATTCGATTCTTCATCAAAAGTAGCAGTCAACATTCCATCAAGTGTTGAAACAATCAAAGAAGGTGCTTTCTACTTATCTAATATTGGATCATTGACATTGAATGATGGTTTAGTCACTATTGAAGATGAAGCTTTTGATAACTGTGGTATATCCGGCACATTGACAATTCCTGGCAGTGTTAAAAATATCGGTAAGAAATCTTTCGGAAACAATTATCAATTGAAGACATTAGTATTAAATGAAGGTGTTGAAACAATCGCTACTGAAGCTTTCCAAGGATGTTCAGGATTAGAAGGCGAACTTGCTATTCCATCAACTGTCAAATCAATCGGTGAAGGAGCATTTGTTGGCAGATATAACGAACTTTCAACTATGCTTACTAATTTCACACTTCCAAATGGATCGAATTATTTCACTGTTGAAAATACTGGTTTATATAACAAAGATAAAACTGAACTCTTATTTGTTCCTGCAAGAACAACACTCACTTCATTTGCTTTAGCCTCGACTTGTAAGGTTGTCGATAGTTATGCTTTCGGTGGAAATCAAATGATTACCACTGTCACATTGAATTCCGTACTTGAATCCATCAATGAAGAAGCTTTCTCTTATTCACCCGTCATCGCTAAAGGTGATACCTTAGAGATTCCAAATACTGTCACATATATTGGAAGACGTGCTTTTAATAATTGGAAGGATAGTCAAAAAATCTCAATGCCATGGTCAGAAGATGACACTTTGATGATGTTTGGTGAAGAATGGAAAAATTCAACCAAGGCAACTATCACCTATAAAAACTCCTAAGGAATTATCAGTATGAAATTTAAAAAATATTTACCGTTATTATTAATTCCTTTTTTGACAGGATGTAATGATAATACAACAGTTCCATCAAATAATTCTAATTCCCAAGATTCAGCTAAAACATCACTTTCAAAAGACGATGAAGTAAATGGAACTAAATTCATCATCAATGCTCCTGGAAAAGAAAACGAGACTTACACAAATATTTCCAAAGATAAATCCGACCCAAGTCATCCGATCATCAAAGGCTATGTCTTTGATGGTTGGTACACTGAAAAAGAAGATGGAAAAAAATGTGATTTCACAAGTGATGTTGAACCAAAAGTTGCATACGGTCATTGGAGAAAATATGATGATTTGACAGCTGCTGAAAAACTAGAAGCTTTCATCTTAACTTTAAAAGATTATTCAGGAACCGTCAATCACACCGAAGCTAATGAATCCGTCTCTTATCAAAGTGCTTTGAGTCAAAACGTGTATGCAGGAAAAGATTTCTTCTTCGCTGATAGATATGAGACAACCTTTGTAAACACTGAACATTACACACCTTATTACGCAGAGACTGAAGAAGATATTTACGAAGAAGATAAAAATTATGCGATTGATGAAGTAAATAAAATAAACCATCGAATTACAGTTCAAGATTTCTACGATGATAAAACTCTCTATTCAGTAGGCAAATTCGATAAAGATTATAGAAATTATGATTCCATCAATATGAAAGATGGTTATTCAAAACAAAAGATGAAATTAGCAAAAGCAAAAGAAAGTCTTTCCATCGGTTTTGAATCTTATTTCTTAGGATATCCGAATCAATTGTTAACCTATATGCAAGATGAGGATCATGAATTTTATGAAGCTAACGATATCGGAGGGGATTTAGGTAAAGAAGGCGATTATTTCTATTTTGAAAATATTGATTTGACCGATGTTGATCCTTATAATTCTAAAGGCATCGATTTCCAAATTGGATTTGCAATTTCCACCACCAAAAATGATTACACCCTTACAACAGTATATCAAGGTTCAGCTGGCATCGCTTTTAAGAATGGAAAAATTGCTAACTGCAATATGCAAAAAGTTATCGCCACTGCTTTAGGTGGATCTTATTTAGAAGTCTATTCTTATTCAACCAGTTATTATTTTGAACAAGGTGATATAAATCGAGAATTCAAAGGAACTAAATTCGATATCAAGGACTTTGAAGAATATCAAGACGAATAAAAAAATGGATGTTACGAACACTCGTAACATCCTCTTTTTTATTCTACAGAAACAAAGAACGAATAGACTGGTTGATTGCCATCTTGAACGACAACATCGCAATCAGAACCGTATTTTTCGGTGAGAGTTTTCTCAACTTCTTTCTTTTCATCCTCAGTGACATCTTCTCCACAGATGATTGTGATGATTGATGATTCATCATCGACCATTGAAGAAAGTAGGTCGACTAAGGTATTGACTTTATGTTTGTGGCAGCAAAGAATTTTTTTCTTTGAAATACCCATAAACTTATCTTTTTCAACTGTGACACCATCAATTGTTGTATCTTTGATAGCGTAGGTAACTTCACCAGACTTGATATCTTTGATATTTTCATTCATATTGGCGACATTTTCTTCAACACTGGCTTCAGGATTGAAGACAACAGCGGCGACAAGACCTTCAGGAATTGTCTTGGTTGGAATGACTTCAACATGAACCTTATCTTGAACTTCGCCTGCTTGTTTTGCAGCCATGAAGATATTTCCGTTATTAGGAAGAATGAAGATATTTTCAGCATTCAATGATTCAATTGCTTTGACAAAGTCAGCTGTTGATGGATTCATTGTTTGTCCACCGCTGACGACATAATCAACATTTAAATCCTTGAAGAGATTTTTGACACCTTCACCAGCCCCGACTGCGATGATGGCGTATTTTTTCTTCTCAGCAGGTTTTGTTTCAATTCCAAGATGTTTTTCTTGTTCTTCTTTAGAAAGGGTGGCATCAGCTTTTAAAGCGACATCAAACTTTTCTTCTTGTTCATTGATACCTAATTTTTCTTTTTCTGATTCAAAATCATCCATCAATTCTTCATGTTGTTCAGACATGTTATCACATTTCATGGTTTTAAATTCACCAAATTGTTGAGCATAGGTGAAGATGTTGCCAGGTTTCATAGTATGAATATGAACTTTGACTAAATCATCTAAATGAATGAAAACGATGGAGTTTCCATGAGCTTCAAGAACTGCTTTAAAACGTTTTTCATTGAAGACTTTCTTTCCTTTCAAATCATTTTGATCAGCTAGTTTTAAAAGGAATTGAGTGCAATAACCGAATTCTTCGTGATTGAATTTAGCTTGAACAGATCCATGTCCTTCAACTTTAGAAGAGATCTTACCAGTTGAATACGAAGGTGTTTTCTCAGTGACAGTTGCCATCTCTTTTTCAACTATTTGATTATGAAGAGCCTTTTTAAATCCTTCTAAGACCTTGCATAAACCAGCACCACCGCTATCGACAACACCGACTTCTTTTAAAACAGGAAGAAGATCAGGCGTGCGGTTTAGTGATTTGATAGCTTCATCATAAAGAATATCAAGAGCGACATCTATCGGCATATTCTTTTCAGCTTTTTCATATAATGCAGCACTGGATTCACGGATAACGGTCAAAATAGTACCTTCAACTGGAGTCATAACTGCAGTGTAAGCTACTTCTTTACCATGCATAAAAGCAGATGCTAATCCTAAAGCATCAACACTTTCTTTATCTTTGAGACCTTCAGCAAATCCACGGAAGATTTGAGAAAGAATAACACCAGAGTTACCTCTTGCACCCATGAGCAAACCTCTTGCAAAATCACTTGCGACTTTACCGATGTTTGTCTCATTTTTATTGAAGACTTCTTTTGCACCAGAAGACATGGTCAAATTCATATTTGTACCAGTATCACCATCTGGAACTGGGAAAACATTCAATGCATCTACTTCTGGATAAGAATTATAGAGATTATTAGAACCAGAAATAATCATTTGTTTTAGGATAATACCATCAATTTTAATCATTTTAAAAACTACCTTTCATATTAACGAACGGCTTGAACATAAACATTTACTTTGCTAAATTCTATGCCGAAGTTCTTTTTCAAAACATATCTGACTTGTTTTTGAACTTCATAAGTCACTTCAGTTACTTTGACATCTTTGCTCACAACAAGATAGAGAGAGACTTCATATCCCTTATTTCCCTTTTTTGCTGAAACGCCATCGCAAAAATTCTCTTTATTGAGAAATTGACTCAAAGGATTAGCAAAGTTCTTCTTATTGACTAATCCGACAATTCCATAAACGGAACTAGCTGTCAAACCTGCTAAATCTGCGATTGCTTCTAAAGAAACATCAACTGAACCAAGTTTGTTTTTTTGTGTAATTTTAATTGCCATATACTTTACTATTTTAACAAAAATAGATGAATAAATAAAGCTTCCTCTATTTATGTCTTTCCTTATTCATAAATTTTAATATGTTTTTACATTGTAATCAATCATTTATAAATGATTTAATTAAAGATAATATTTAACAAAAATATCAAATATGTAAATATCTCTTTGATTTTCTTAAAAAGAAAACCGGAGGAAGGCTCCGGAAACAATCAATTGGCTGGGGTACTTGGATTCGAACCAAGGCATCACAGTTTCAGAGACTGCTGTCTTACCACTTGACTACACCCCAATGACAACAAAAAATTATAATAAATGTTTGTTAGATAGTCAACCAATATTATTTATCATAAATTTCATTGTTGTTGATTTTCATACTTCTATAGACCTGTTCTAAAGTGATCAACAAAGCCATGTAATGAGTGAAGGTCATATCTGAAAGAGAAAATGAAAAATTAGCTCTTTTCCTTAATATATCGCTCAAACCATAACTAGAACCGAAGAGAAAGACGATATTACCATTGCGGTCAGAAATTTCTTTCATCTTGGAAGAAAAAGAAAGAGTATCATATTTTTTAGCGTGAATATCACAAAGGCATAAAAAATCATTTTCTTTTATTTGATTCAAGGCTTTTTTAGCTTCGGTATCCAAAGCTTTTTTGATATAGCTTTCAGTTATCTCTTTGATATTCTCTTCAGGAAGTGTCTCGATAGTCACTTTTGCGTATTTAGATAATCTTTTAACATATTCTTGATAACCTAACTTCAAGAAATCCTCTCTAGCTTTTCCAAATATAATGAAGCGTAAATTCATCCTAGTTACCACCTTTTGTCTCACAAGTTTCAGATGCACATCTTACAAGCGTATCAGGAATGTAACCAAGTTGTGATTGCATTACAAAATCATATGTTTTCAAAGCTAATTCAGGTGTGTTACATTCTGAAGATAGATGAGAAAGAATCACTTCTTTTGTTTTTTCACCGATTAAATTAGATAAATAATAGGCGCTATCACTGTTTGATAAATGTCCTTTATCGGAATTGATTCTTCTGATGAGATAATCAGGTCTTTTTGATGTAAAAAGCATTTCAGGATCATGATTTGATTCAAATATGTAGTAATTTTTATTCTTGATATAAGGATAATTTTTCTCAGGTACAAACCCAGTATCAGTCAAATAAACTAATGATTCCTCCCCATCATCGATGACAAATCCAAGAGTATTTTTAGCATCGTGAGAAAGCGGAAGTGGAGTGAGAGAAAAAGTGCCAATTCTGACTTCTTGATATTTTTTTAATAAATGATCACTTGCGATTGTTTTTTCTAATTTCGGAAGAGAGGGGACTCCAGCATATATTTTTTCAATATCTGCATTGAAAATGTTGCTGGCATGATCGGAATGATTATGTGTGATAAAAAAAGCCTCGATATCCATAAAGCCAAAGCCGTATTCTGATAGAGCTTTTTCAACTCTCTTTTTAGAGATTCCAAAATCAAGAAGGATGACTTCTCCATGAGAAATGACTAGGGTTGAATTTCCTTTTGAACCGCTGGAAATAACATCAAATTTCATAATTCACCTATTCGAAGACAGAATCTGGCTGATCATCATTATGAAGGGTATCGATAGATGAGAAAGTGCTGTGTTCCTTATCAAATGAGAACGAGAGCTTACCGATTCGTCCATTTCTATTCTTAAGAAGATTGACTGTGACTTGAGAAATCGGATTGTTATCATTTTTCTCAACAACAGGTTCAGCTTCTTTATCTTTACCGCTTTTAGTATTCTGATAATAATCTTCTCTGTACAAAGTAAAGATCATATCTGCATCCTGTTCAATAGAACCAGAATCACGAAGGTCACTGAGTTGCGGTTCATGATTTTCTCTCTTTTCAGATTCACGGGAGAGCTGAGAAAGAGCTATCAAAGGTACATTGAGCTCTCTTGCCATTTGTTTTAATTGACGAGATATTTCAGCAACTTCTTGTTGTCTATTACCGCTTGATGCTTTTGAAGGATTAGTAATCAAACCGAGATAATCGATAGCGATAAGTCCCACCCCTGGATTTTTGATCATATTGCAAAGTTTCTTTGCTTTTGAAGAGATATCCATCATCAAACCATTAGGTGTATCATCGATATAAAATGGAAGATTTTTTAATTCATCAATACCTCTTTGCAATTCTTCAACAAGAGCTGTTTCATAATCATTTTTTGGTTTAATCAAAATTTGATCTGTCGTACTACCTCTTTGATAATCAAGAGAATTGATTTCAGTACCACTCAAACTTGAAGTTTTTTGAAGAAGTCTAAGACCGATATGAAGAGCATCCATTTCCAACGAGAATAAAAGAACTGGAATTCCTTTTTTTGCAACATTATAAAGCAAATTTAAAACAAAGGCAGTCTTACCAACAGAAGGACGAGCACCGATGATGATCATATCTCCTTGATGCCAACCTTTAGTTAGTTCATCAAGGGCAGCGTATCCAGTTTCAATACCGGTTACACCGTTTGGTTTTCTTCCGTGTTCTCTAAAGTCTTCAGTTTGTTTGACAAGACTATTGACAATTTGACTAGAAACTGATTTCATATCAATAACTTGATTGACTCTTCTTTGTTTAGCGATAGCAACGATTTCAGTTTCAGCTTGTCCGATGAATTCAGGAATATTGTCGATAGATGAATCGGTCGCTTGACCTCTAATCTTATCTAAAGACAAAATAAATTTAGCCAACAATGCTTGGTCTTTGACATTATTGACATAATTTTCAATCGGACCTAAAGCAGGATAGTCAGATACTAAATGAGATATGTAATCCAATCCACCAGCTGTATCAAGAACTTTGGTTTGTTCCAATTCAGTAATCAAAGTAGTGACATCTGGTTTGATGGACTTTTTATTCATATTCATCAAAGCAGCATAAATAGTTCGATTTCTTACATCTTGGAAATCTTCAACTCCAAGTGCGGTTGAAACACTCAAAATATCGTTGCCTGTTTTATCTGTTAAGATATCTGATAAAATACAGGCTTCATTCAAATTTGTCGAAATTTTAGAAGAATCTTCTAAAGCCATTTCTATTTTTTCTCCTTGAGAGAAACATGAATGTTAACTTCTCCGATGACCCCTTTGTAAAGATCTACTTTAATGGCTGTCTTACCAAACCCGTTGACGATGACATCTTTATCAACGATTTGATTTTTTGTGATGACAATTCCGTGTTTATCTTTTAAAGCTTTGATGATTTCTTTATTGGAAACAGTTCCAATCATATAGCCTTGTCTTCCAGCAGAAGCTTCAAATTCCAAAGTAATACCTTTTAAGGTTTCAGCTAATTTTTTGGCTTCTGTTCTTTTTTCAGCATCAATTCTTGCGAGTTCTGCTTGTTCTTTATCGTAATCTTTTTGAGCTTGAGCAGTATATAAAACAGCATATCCTCTTGGAATCAAGAAATTAGCACCATATCCATCGCTGACTTCAACGATTTGCCCTTTTTTACCGACTTTTTTAACTTCTTCTTTCATCAATACTTTCATCTTATAATCTCCTTTTTAACTTTTGATTCTTGCATCTTCAAGATAATCATTCAACACAGTCTCTAAACGTTTGATAGCTGTGTCAACATCAACTCCAGAAATAGTAGTTGCCGACATTGCAAAATGACCTCCACCACCTAACTTTTGCATCAAAATCTGACAGTTGACAGAGCCATCGCTTCTTGCAGATATTTTAATTTCATTTGAACTGAGTCTTCCAACACAGAATGAACAGACAATACCTCTGATATTGATAGCTTCAGTTGCGACTTTAGAGAGCATGATTGAATTCACACAATCACTATCTGGAGACCAACAAATTATGATATCTGATTGATACATCTTATTGGAATTCAAAATAGAAATCTTCTGTTTGTATTCTTCAAGGTTTTCCTTTAAGAAATCTTCAACCATTGAACTATCAGCATTGTGCTTTTTAAGTTGGGCAGCGATTTCAAAAGTGGCCTCAGTAGCTTTTTCTTTAAAGAAATGAGTATCAAGAGCAATACCGCTCAACAAGAAAGTTGCTGTTCTTTCATCTACCTCAATATCATCAGAATTGTATGACATATAAGCCATGACGATTTCACTAGCAGAGGAAGCACTAGTATCAATACCATTGAACACATAACCAGTATAGGTTGATGGGCCAGGTCTATGGTGATCGATAACAGCGATATTTGTCATTTTCTTGACAATTTCACCAAACATAGCAATCAATGGATTATTATGATCGACTGCTAATAGCAAAGTATTTTTATCAATCCATTCATTACAATCTTTGAAATTGATAAATATCTTTTCCATATCTTCATTTGAGAAATTAGATCTAACAGCGATTCTAGCGTTGTCTTCAACATGTTGGTCTTCCCAACAAATTCTAGCATTAACTCCAGCGTGAAGACACAAATTATAAGCACCTAAGGCACTGCCAACAGCATCAAAATCAGCATTATCATGTCCCATGATCAAAACTTTAGGATACGATTTGATAATAGCTAAGAATGAACGAGATAATTCACGGACTTGAACTCTATTTCTATTAGGTTTAAGTTCTGTCTTTCCACCAAAGTACATCAATGATTGTCCAAATGGTGAGATGACAGCTTGATCGCCACCTCTAGAAAGAGCGACATCAATAGCAGAAGAAGCAAGTTCACTCAATTTAGAATAATCATCAAAGCCATAGGAAACACCAATTGAAAGAGTAAAACCATTTTCAAAAGCATTTCTAACATCGTCAATGATTGGAAATTTGTCATCATATAATTTATCAAAATTTTCTTTTGTAGTTACAAAGAAATATCTATCTTCTTTTAAACGGCGAAGCATGGCGTTGTAATGTAAAGAAAATTCTTGAATCATATTTCTAGTTTTAGCTGCCATATCAGCAAAACGAATTTCATCAGAGACAAACATTTGAATGTCTGCATAATTATCGATAGAAATATAACCAACAACAGGAGCTTGTCTTTGATTTAACAATGTGACATTATCAAGTTCAGTGGTATCTTTGAAAACAAATAATCTAACATCTCTTAAATATTCAACATGATAAGTATGGTTTTCACAAGTGATTTTAGCTTCACCAGCAGTTGCATTTTCTTGAATGATCGATGAAAGTTCAGGAAAAATAAAGTCAATTTTCTCATCGACAATATTAGGGATTCTTTTACTGAAGAAGTCATTAACCCAAAGAATTTCATTACCTTTATTGGTA
Organism: Paludibacteraceae bacterium; assembly: GCA_963617725.1. Classification (GTDB taxonomy): domain Bacteria; phylum Bacillota_I; class Bacilli_A; order RFN20; family CAG-288; genus Enterosoma. The sequence continues at coordinate 332 of CAVEQA010000044.1, read as the reverse complement.
ACAGCTAAACCGATTTCACCAAAATTATAAGCTTCGTTGAGCTCATTACCTAAAATTTCAGCACTGGTTGTCTCTGTTTTTCCTTTTTTCTTTTGAAAATAAAGATTGAAAGCAATAGCCGAGATTGAATCAAAAATCGAAAAAACAGCAAGAAAAAGAATAGCAACATACAAATAGTATTGATATTCTGGAAAAAGAACGTAAATCAAAACTAAAGAAACAATAAAAATTGTCTTTATAAATAATGTAAAAGATATAAAAAATCTTTGTCTTCTCAGTAATTTGTTCATAAAGCCTCCATCAAATTCAAGGCAATAAATATTATATATAAA
>CAVEQA010000043.1:0-12504 GCA_963617725.1 Paludibacteraceae bacterium | reverse complement strand
GTATACAAGAGGCGTATAATAGAAGGGTATAAAGGAGAAATTATATTTATGAATCAAAATGCATTCCGTTTAGATGGTAAGGTCGCTCTTGTTACAGGTGCAAGTTATGGCATCGGTTTTGCTATTGCAAGTGCATATGCTGAAATGGGAGCTAAGGTCATTTTTAATGATTTAAATCCTGAAAAGAATCAACTCGGCGTTGAAGCTTATAAGAAATTAGGTATCGATGCTAAGGGTTATGTTTGTGATGTCACCAAAGAAAATCAAGTCAATGCAATGGTTGATGATATCATCAAAGAATATGGACATCTTGATATTCTTGTCAACAATGCCGGTATTATCAAGAGAATCCCAATGGTTGAAATGACTGCTGAACAATATAGACAAGTTATCGATGTCGATTTAGTCGCTCCATTCATTGTTTCTAAAGCTGTCATTCCTCATATGGTCAAACAAGGTCATGGTAAGATTATCAATATTTGTTCTATGATGTCAGAACTTGGTAGAGAAACTGTCTCTGCATATGCTGCTGCTAAAGGTGGCTTAAAGATGCTCACTAGAAATATTTGTTCTGAATATGGTGAAGCTAATATTCAATGTAATGGTATTGGTCCTGGTTATATTGCTACTCCACAAACTGCTCCTCTCAGAGTTAAACAAGCTGATGGTTCCTTACATCCATTCGATGCATTTATCAGAGCAAAGACTCCAGCTGCAAGATGGGGAACTCCAGAAGATTTACAAGGTCCAGCTGTCTTCTTAGCTAGTGATGCTTCTAATTTCGTCAACGGACATATCTTATATGTTGATGGTGGTATCTTAGCATATATCGGTAAACAACCTAAATAAATAATATAATCCCTAAAAAAGGGAGAAAGGATTAACCTTATGAAAAAAACAAAAGTACTTCTTCCTCTTACCCTAAGCCTTCTTAGTATGAATCTTACAAGTTGTGCCAAGACATTAGATACAAAGAACTATTCCATCTCAGCTGTAAAAAGCATGTATGGATATAGATTTGCTCAAGTTGATGTCACAGTCACCGATGGTGTCATCGATAAAGTCACTATTGATGAAACCTATTCTCCATGCACATGGGCTAGGTTAACTGAAACTGATGCTGCAACTTTAGGAGAAGATAATTGGATTTCTGTTAAAAATGTCACTCTTGAAGATGGAACTGAAGACACTCTTAAATTTGCAAAGTATATTCAAGTGTGCGGAGATACCTGGGTCGGTAGTGTTCGTGAAGATATAGAAAAAGATAAATATTATAAAGCTTGTGAATATATTCAATATAGTTCTATGACTAGCTCTGATGAAGCTGCTACTGATTTGCTAAGATATTTAGATGTTAGTGACACTGATACTTATCAATTTGCAAGTCGTGTCGGAAAATACTATACCGATGTTATGAATGGCGATATCAAAATCTTAAAAGCTAAAGATGCTAAAGCTGAAAAGGTTGAATGTGAAGAAACATCTATAGCTCCATATTTCCCAAATGGTAAGAAGAATAGAAGTGATAATGAACCAGAATGGAAAACATCAATTGATGCTCTTTGTGCTTATTTTGCTGGTAAGAAACTCAATTATAAAGATGAAATTCGTGACAAGAAAAATAATCGTTACGATTCCTTAAAAATCAATGATGGAGAATGGACTTTTAGCCCAGGACTTGCTGATTATGCTGGCTTAGCAGCAAAAACAGTTAAAGCTTATGCTGAAGATGCAAGTAACTTTGAAAAGATTGAAGGATGCAAATCTGCTGCTATCGATATCACTAGTTTGAGCGGTTATTTCAATGCTGTAAATAACGCCTTTGCATCTCTTGAATACAAATCTAAATATTAATTTATGAATTTTAAACTATATTATCCGAATTTCAAAAGTAAAGCTGTGACTTTCAGTTATGATGATGGAATCATTCAAGATATTCAAACTATTGAGATATTGAGAAAACATCATATGAAAGGAACTTTCAATTTGAACTATGGTCAATCAAATGAACCAAAATTCAGAATTGATAAATACGGAAAAGAAATCGATTGTTCTCATCTTGATTTAGAAAAGAATATTTCTTTATATGATGGAATGGAAATCGCTAATCACACCTTGAATCATCCACATCTTCAAGATTTATCTTATAACGTTCAAGAAGAGGAATATTCTCTAGGAAGAGAAAAACTTGAAAAGTTATTTCAAAGAAAAGTTTATGGGGCAGCATATCCCTATGGAACATATAATCTAGATACTTTCAAGGTTCAAAAGAAATTGAATATCGAATACGATAGAACTACAAGATCGACTTATGATTTCTCTCTTCCGTATAATTGGTTACTTTGGAATCCGACAATCCATCATCGAGATAAAAGAATTTATGAAATCCTTGATGAATTTCAAAAGACTGATAAAGAATTAGCTCTTATCTACATCTGGGGACACAGTTATGAATTCGCTATCGATCACAACTTTGAATTATTGGATGATATATGTAAAAAACTTGAAATGAATGAAGAAATTGCTTGCATGACAAATTATGAAATATATACATATGTTAATGCTGCTAATTCATTATATTACTCGAGAATGACAAAAGAATTTATCAATATCAGTGATGTTGATATTTATCTTGTTTGCGATAATAAAAAAATCATTGTTCCAAAGAAAGGAAGGTTCTTTTATGAAAATGAAGAATAAGGTTGTAGGTATTGGCGAACTGCTCGTTCGTATGACAACTGAAAGAGGAACGAGAATTCGTGATGCTTATTCTTTTAAAGCTAATTATGGTGGAGCTGAAGCTAATGTCATCATTTCCTTATGTCATTTAGGACATGAGGGAAGTGTCTTAACTAGACTTGCAAAAGATGATTTAGGAATGGCTTGCTTAGATTACTTAGTTAAGAATAGAGTCGATGTTTCTAATATTGTCTTTGATGATAATCCTCTTGGTATGTATTTCCTTGAAGAAGGAGAAGGAGCAAGAGCTAGTAAAGTTGTCTACAATAGACATTATTCAGCTGCTACTAAGATGAAAGAAGATGATTTCGATTATGAAAAAGCATTTAAAGATGCATCAATTCTTCATATATCAGGTATCACCTTAGCAATTTCAGAAAGTGCTAGAAATACAGCTATCAAAGCTGCTATGGAAGCTAAAAAAGCTGGTTTGAAAGTCAGTTTTGATTTCAACTATCGTGCAAAACTCATGACTGTTGAAGATGCTAAAAAGGTCTATCCTTTGATTGCAAAATATGCAGATATCATCTCTGCTTCTCCTTGGGACATCAAAACTCTTTTAGGATTCCATCCTGATGAACAAGATAACGATAAACTCTTTATGGATGCCTGTAAGGAATTAGGATTTGATTATATCTTCACCAAAAAGAGAACAATTCTCTCAGCAAGAAGTCAAACCTTAAAAGCATTTGCTTATACTGAAGATTCTAAAGTTGAAGGAAAAGAAAGACAATTTGAAATCTTTGATCGTATTGGAGCTGGTGATGCTTTCACAGCTGGTTATCTTCACGGATTATTGCTTGATTATAAAGATCCTCTTTCAGCAATTGAATACGGCATCGCTAATTGTGTATTAGAACAAACCATTTATGGTGATAATGCTAAATTCACTCATGAAGACTTAGTTTCTTATTTAGAAACCGCTGGTCTTGAGGAGGTGAAAAGATGAACTTGATATTCTTAGGCGATTCTTTGATGCAAGTTAACAATGAAGATACCTATCCTCAAAAAGGTTGGCCACAAGAATTGGCACCATATTTAAAGGATGGTGTTAAAGTTCTCGACTTTGCCTTAAATGGTAGAAGTACAAAATCATTTATGGCAGAAGGTGTCTTTCAAAAAGCATTACAAGAAGCAAAGCCAGGTGATATCTGTTTTATCTCATTTGGACATAATGATGAAAAGATTCAAGATCCAACTAGATATACAGATCCCTATACTTCATATGAAAAGAACTTGTGCTACATGGCAAATGAAATGTGCCAAGCAGGGTGTAAAGTTATCTTACTTTCATCAATAACAAGACTCAGATATGATGAAAACGGAAAACTTCTTCACACTCATGGAGATTATCCAAAGGCGATGGAAGATATCGCTAAAAAGACTAAAAGAACATATATCGATCTTGAAAAGATAACTTATGATGATCTATCTTCTCATTCACAAGAAGAAAATGAAAAACATTATATGATTCTTAAAAAAGATGAATATAAAAACTATCCAGATGGAAAAGATGATCATACTCATTTGACAGTTGATGGAGCTAAATGGATAGTCAAATTATTACTCCCCTACTTAAAAGAAGTGACAGAAATGAAGGATATCTTCAAATAGGAGGCTAGTTATGTCATTGGAATTAAAACATATTTATAAAGTGTATCCAAACGGATACCAAGCGATAACCGATTTCAATCTCAGCATTGAAAATAAAGAGTTCATCGTTTTAGTCGGCCCATCAGGTTGCGGCAAATCCACAACTCTTCGTATGATTGCAGGTCTTGAAGATATCACCCATGGTGATTTTACAATTGATGGAAAGAGAGTTAACGACCTTCCACCAAAGGATAGAGGTATTGCTATGGTTTTCCAATCATACGCACTTTATCCAACTCTTACTGTTTATGAAAATATGGCTTTCTCACTTGACCTTGCTGGTTTCGATGAGGATGTCATTGAAAAACGTGTTAAACAAACTGCAAAGATCTTAGGTTTAACTCAATATTTAGACAGACTTCCACGTGCTTTATCCGGTGGACAAAGACAACGTGTTGCCTTAGGCAGAGCTATCATCAGACACGCAAAGGTCTTCTTGATGGATGAACCACTTTCAAATCTTGATGCAAGACAAAGAGTCAGCATGAGAAGTGAACTTGCAAGAATCCATAGAGAAGTCGGAGCTACTACAATCTACGTCACTCATGATCAAATCGAAGCTATGACAATGGCAAGTAGAATTGTCTGTATGGATGTCGGCGTCATCAAACAAGTCGGTACTCCAGAAGAGCTTTATTTCCATCCAAAGAATCTCTTTGTCGCGGGTTTCATCGGTGACCCGCCAATGAACTTCATCAAAGGTGAAGTCAAGAATAATACCTTTGTCAGTGAAGATGGTTTCTATCATTTCCCACTTGATAAATACACTGATGAACAAAAAGCTAAACTTGAAGGTAAGAAAATCACTTTAGGTTATCGTCCAGAGAATGCTTTCATGAAAGAAGATATCATCGATGAAGATGATTATCTCAAAATGGTAGGCAAAGTTGAAGTCTATGAAATGCTCGGAGACCTTCAAAATGTCTATTTGAATGTCGGCGAAGAAAAAGCCATCATCAAAGTTAAACCAGAAGTCAAAGTCGAAATCGAAAAGCAAATGGAATATTACATCAAGAGAGAAGATTTCAGATTCTTTGATTCTGTCAGCGAAGACGCTATTGATTTATGAACGAGAATAAAACTACTTTAAATCAAAAGGAATTGAAGAGAAGAGATTTTATTCTTCATGGTAATATTTGGAAAGTAGTTTTATTAATAGCCCTTCCTCTATTCTTCTTCTCATTATTCAATTATCTATATTCGATCATCGATACGATCATGTGTTCTGGTTTATCTTCGGATGCTTTGAATGCAGTTGGCGCTTTGAATCAAGCGACAAATATGATTGCGGCTATCGGACAAGGCTTAGGTGCTGGTGGTTCGATACTTATCGCAAGACAAATCGGTAAAGGTGATTATCGGAAAGCAAAAAGGTTATCGAGTACAATTTTCTTCTATATCTTCATCATCGCTTGCTTGACTGTCGCTATTGTCTTACCTTTGACCATTCCGTTCCTCAGGTTATTGAATATTTCAGAAAAATCGATTGAGGTCGGTTATAAATACTTCATGATCAGCGTTTGTTCTTCAGCTGTTGTCATGATAAATACAGTTTATATGGGTGTTGAAAAAGCTAAAGGTTCAACACTTCCAATAACTGTTTTGAATACTGGTGTCGTTGTTTTAAAAGTATTGTTAAATGTACTTTTCATCTACGCCATCGGTTTGAAAGATATGTTCTATGTCTCATTAGCGACATTGATTGCTAATAGTTCATTGACTATCTTCATCTTAATACGTTTATTCTTTACTAAATATACATTCAAGTTTTCTTTTAAAGAGGTGGATTTCTCTTTGAAGATGATGAAGAAAACTTTGAATATTTCTACTCCGATTTTCTTAGGGAAGTTTATTTTCTCCTTAGGAAAGGTCGTCATCAATGCGATGTGTAAAAGATTTGGTGATGATGTTGTCGGAGCCTTAGGTGTCAGCAATAATATGGGTGGGTCAGTCACTAATCCGATATCTTCGATTGAAGATAGTGAAAGCTCAATCATCTCTCAAAATATCGGTGCTAAAAATATCGATAGAGCGATTAAAACTTTCTATGTCGGATTAGTATATGCTCTTACAATTGCTGTCATCGGAGTTGTGATTGTCACAATCTTCGATAAACCTATCACGATGTTCTTCGCTAGATCTAGTGAGAATCAAGAAGTATATGCAAGTCATATCTCTCAAGTCTTCTTCTATGAGAAGATGGGAATTATAACATTAGCTATCAATTCTTCAGTTCTTGGTCTATTATACGGACTTGGTAAAACCAAAATCGCATCTGTGATGAATATCGCCCGTGTCTTTGCTTTTAGAATTCCATCATTCATCATCTGCAATAAACTTGCAAATGACAATGTTGTCTTACCAGGTAATGTTGTTCTTGATGGATTTATGTGCGCTGGTCTTTCAATGGGAATCAGCAATATTCTCATCGGACTTGTCGCTGTTGTCGTCGGTATTGTTGTTATTTGTAATATTAAGAAAATTCAACGAATTCAGGAGGATAGTATGTCACTTACAAATGAAGAAGTGTCGAGAATTGATTCGTTTATCAGCAAATTCTTAAAGGAATATAAACCTTATAAAAATGGCACTTGGTGCTATGAAGACGGTGTTGTCTTAAATGGTTCTCTTCAACTATATAAGGCTACTAAGAAGAAGGAATATTTAGACTTCTGCACTGATTATTTCGATGCTCATATTCAAGAAGATGGCAGCATGAAAGGATTCGATGTCAATAACAATAATCTCGATGATTTAGAACCCGGTTATGCTCTTATGGAAGTAGCTAATATCGTCCATAAAGAAAAATATGAAAAAGCTTTAGAGAAATTAGCTAGCCAATTCAATACTCAAAAGAGACTTGAATGCGGAGCTTTTATTCACAAGAATAGATATCCAGCTCAACTTTGGCTTGATGGTCTTTATATGGCAAGTCCTTTCTATGCTCTTGTCGCTGATAAAGAACATTCTCTGAAGATGAATAAAGATATCCTTCTTCAATTCGAATGTGTTGATAAATACAATTATGATCCTTCTAGTCAGCTTTACTATCACTGCTATGATGAAAATAAAGTCATGCAATGGGCAGATAAAGAGACCGGAAGAAGTCCTAACATTTGGCTTAGAAGTGTCGGATGGCTTGCTATGGCTGACTGCGATGTCTATCAAGAGATGAAATCAAAACTTTCAGTCAACTTCGGTAAGTTCTATAAAGAACAATTGAAACGTGTTCTTTCTTCACTTGAGAAATACGAAGATGAAAAAACACATATGTATTACGATCTTCCTGTCTTAAAAGATGAAGAAGGCAATTACTTAGAAGCATCTGGTTCCATTATGTTCGCTTATGGATATATGAAAGGTTCTCGACTTGGAATGCTCGATTATGAAGAGAGAAAACATGGAACTGAGATCTTCGAAGGTGTTGTCAGAAATTGCTTGAAAGATGACGAGCTGACTAACATTTGTAAAGTTTCCGGTCTTGACAATGAAAGAAGAGATGGAACTGTCAAATATTATCTCAGTGAAGAAGTAGTCAGCAATGATAGTAAGGGTGTTGGACCATTTATGATGGCCTATGCTGAATATTTATCTGTAAAATTCTAATTTAACCAAAGGAGGAAATGAAAATGGAAAATTTAGAAATTTTATCAAAAAAAGTAAAGGAAAAGAAACAATCTAAAGTTAAGATTATGCAATTCGGTGAAGGCAACTTCTTAAGAGCCTTTGTCGATTGGATGATTCAAAAGATGAATGATTCTGGTAAATATGATGGTCACGTTGTCGTTGTTCAACCATTAGCAATGGGTAGAGTTAAAGAACTTGAAAAACAAGATGGTCTTTATACACTCATTCTCCAAGGCATCAATGAAGAAGGCGAAGCTGTCAAGCAAGCTCAAGTCATCGACATTTTAGATGATTTCGTCGATCCATATACTGAATTCGATAAATATTTAGCTTATGGTGAAAGCAAGGATTTAGAAGTTGTCATCTCTAATACTACTGAAGCTGGTATCTGCTTTGATGAAGGAGATACCAAGATCGATTTAGCAAAGGATGTTCCAAATTCATATCCAGGAAAGCTTTTAGCTCTCTTAAAGAGAAGATATGACACTCTTGGAAAGGAATACGGACTTGCAATCATCCCATGCGAACTTATCGATGATAATGGCGATAAACTCAAAGAAGTATTAAATAAATTAGCAGTTGCTAGAAATATGGATGCTGGATTTATCGATTTCATCAACAATTCTTGTCACTACACCTCCACTCTTGTCGATCGTATTGTTCCAGGCTTCCCAAGAGATGAATTCTCTGAACTCTGTGAAAAATATGGCTATATCGATAACAACATGGTCAAAGGTGAATATTTCCACCTCTATGTTTTAAAGGAAGAACCATTTGTTGAAGAAAAATTCCCAGTTCATCAAGTCGGACTTCACGCTATCTATGTTCCTGATGTTCATCCATACAAACAAAGAAAAGTTCGTATTTTAAACGGAACTCATACAACTCTTGTTCCTGTCGCTTATTTAGCAGGTTTCAATGAAGTTAGAGAATCTTTACTTGATCCAACTATCAACAAATTCATCTTAGGCGAACAAAAAGAAGAAATCGTTCCAACAGTCACAACTAAGGACGCTCAAAAATTCGCAGATGATGTATTACAAAGATTCTTAAATCCATATGTCCATCATCAACTTATGAGTATCGCTTTGAATTCTTTGAGCAAATTCAAAGAAAGAGATCTTCCAACTATGATCGATGATTTTGCTAAGGGCTTAACTCCAAAGCATATGTGCTTTGCTCTTGCTTCCTTGATCAAGTTTTATGATGGATATCGTGTTGTCGATGGAAAGAGAGAAGAAATCAAGCTCGCTGATAATCCAGAATACATCGCCTTCATGAGAAAGACCTGGGATAGCTATTATGCAAATAAAGATGCTGATGCTTTAGTTGATGCTATCTTTGCTAATACTGACATTTGGGGAAGAGATTTACACGAAGTTAAAGGCTTAAAAGAAGAAGTCAGCAAATGGCTCAAAGTCATCTTATCTTCTCAAACTCAAATGGATGCCATCAAAGAGTTTTTGAAGTAATATGAACGACTTTATTAAAATCAGTGAAAAAGATGATGTCATCGTCGCCTTAAAGGACTTTAAGGCCGGCGATGTCGTCTCTGATATTACCTTACTAGATGATGTCAAAATGGGACATAAAATCGCTCTCCACGATATGGAAAAAGGACATCATTTAATCAAATACGGAAATGTTATCGGTGTCTTAAGCCAAGATGTCAAAAAAGGTAATTGGATTCATTCTCATAACCTTAAAACATCATTGGAAGAAGGTGAACCAACCTATTACTATAAAAAAGAAGTTGTCGAAAATGTAAAACCATCAAATAAAACTTGGTGGGGTTATGTTAGAGACAATGGAAAAGTCGGAACTAGAAATGATTTATATCTCCTTCCAACTGTCGGATGTATCAACAATGTTGTTGAAGATATTAAGTTTGAATTCTTAACTAAACATCCAGAGATGAAGGGAAGAGTTAAAGTTCTCGCTCATCCGTATGGATGTAGTCAACTCGGTGATGATTTAGTCAATACTAGAAGACTTCTTGTCGGCCTTGCTAAAAATCCAAATGCAGGTGGTGTTTTGATCATCGGTCTTGGATGCGAAAATAATAGAATGCAAGATTTCTTAGAAGAACTTGGACCTGTTGATGATAAGAGAGTCAAGCATTATCTTGCTCAAGAACATGAAGATGAAATCGGATATGGATTATCACTTCTTGAAGATATCTATTCAGTTATGAAAGATGATAAAAGAACTGAAGTTCCTCTTTCAAAACTAGTTTTAGGTCTTAAATGCGGTGGCAGTGATGGCTTCTCTGGCCTTACTGCTAATCCACTAGTCGGACTTGTCAGTGATGTTGTCGGTGCAAGTGGTGGTACCGTTGCCTTGACAGAAGTTCCTGAAATGTTCGGTGCTGAACAAATGCTCATGAACAGAGCAAAAGATGAAAAGACCTTTAAAAAAGTTGTCAGTTTGATTGAAAATTTCAAAGCATATTATGCTAGAAATAATCAACCGTGCTACGAAAACCCATCACCAGGTAATAAGGATGGTGGTATTACTACTTTAGAAGAAAAATCAAATGGTTGTGTCTTAAAAGGTGGACATTTAGAGATTGAAGATGTTCTTGATGTTGGCGATCCAATTGTTTGCAACAATTTGAACTTAGTCAATGGCCCAGGTAATGATTTAGTCGCAAGTACTAATCTTACTGCTAGCGGTTGTACAATTCTTTTCTTCACTACTGGAAGAGGTACTCCATTTGGAACTCTTGCTCCAACTATCAAAGTTGCCACTAATCACAAGATTGCAGAATTTAAAAAGGATTGGATTGATTTCGATGGCGGTAAGATGTTGGATATGGATAAATATGCTGTCAGAGATGAATTATTAGATTTACTTTTGGATGTTGCCAGTGGTAAAGAGATGGCAAAATCTGAAAGAAATGATCGTGGACTTATTGCCCTATTTAAAACAGGTGTTACTTTATAGGAGATAAATATATATGAAAGAATTTTTAGGAGATGATTTTTTACTCAATAGCGAGTTAGCTATCAAATTGTATGAAGAACATGCTAAAAAGATGCCTATTTTTGATTTCCATTGTCACCTTGTTCCTCAACAAATTGCTGAAGATTATCATTTTAAATCCATCACTGAAGCTTGGCTTGGTGCTAATGGATACGGCGACCACTATAAGTGGAGACTTTTAAGAGAGATGGGAGTTGATGAGGACTACATCACTGGCAATAAATCTGATTGGGAAAAATTTGAGAAATTTGCAGAATGCATGCCTTATTTCATCGGCAATCCTATCTATGAATGGACTCATCTTGAACTCAAGACATATTTTGGAATTAGAAAACCACTTTCTAAAGCAACAGCTAAAGAAATCTATGATGAATGCAACGAAAAATTGAAGACATTATCTGCAAGAAAGATGATGGAATTGAATAATGTTGCAACTGTTTATACAACTGATGACCCTGTTGATGACCTTCACTATCATGAATTGATGGCAAAAGATCCAACCTTAAAGACAAAGGTTTTCCCAGCTTGGAGACCAGATAAAGCTATCAATGTTGAAAGAGATACCTTCATTCCATGGGTAAAGAAACTCTCTGAAGTTGTCGGAAGAGATTTGAATGATTTACAATCCTTCTTAGATGCTATCGATGAAAGATTGAAATTCTTCGTCGATCATGGATGCACTGCAAGTGATCACGCACTTGATGTTCTTCATTTTAAAAAGGCAACCTATGAAGAAGCAAATGCTATCTATTTAAAGGGATTAAAAGGCGAACCTATTTCCTTTGAAGAAGAAGATATCTATAAAGGATATATCATGCTTCATTTAGGAAGAATGTATCATAAGTACAATATGGTTCAAGAATATCATATTGGTGCTTTAAGAAATAATTCCTTAAGAAATTATAAGAGAATGGGTGCTGATACTGGATATGATGCAGTAGAAGATAAAGACTTCGCTGAAAAATTATCTGCTTTGATGAGTGCTCTTGATGAAACTGACGAACTTCCAAAGACCGTCTTATTCACTCTCAACGAAAAAGACTATATCGTCCTTGCTACTTTGATGAATTGTTTCCAAGGTGGTATGAAAGGAAAGATTCAAGTCGGAACTGCTTGGTGGTTCAATGATCACTTTGATGGTATGCAAGCACAACTCAAGAAATTGAGTGCTGATGGACTTGTCTCTTGCTTCATCGGTATGTTGACTGATTCAAGATCTTTCTTATCCTATCCAAGACATGATTATTTCAGAAGAGAATTTTGTGATTTCATCGCTGATTTAGTCAATGATGGAAGATATCCTCTTGATGAAGAAACATTAGGAAAGATTGTTGAAGATGTTTCTTATAACAATGCATTAGAATATTTTAAAAGATAATATTTGAATAAAATAAAAAACACGAACTATAATGGTTCGTGTTTTCTTTTAAAGATTTATGATTTCAACTTTCGAACTGTGTTTTAATTTCTTTGAATCATAACTGATTCCAAGAAGTAAGA